>DAOVYZ010000189.1 GCA_030635365.1 Bacteroidales bacterium | reverse complement strand
ATTTACCATAATTGTGAAACTGAAGGGTATACATTACTTGAATGCGGTTTACCTATTGATAAGGAAATAAAAGAAAATGGGGAAATACAATTTACAAAATTACCAACCAGTAAATCAATAACGGCTTCTCATTTTGGGCATTTTAATACTATTAAGACAACACATGACGCTTTGCTAAAATATATTTCTGATAATAATATTGAGATTACCGGGTCACCTATAGAAGAATATATTACAGATCCAATGTTAGAACCTGACCAAAGTAAATGGGAAACAAAAGTTTATTATCCAATTAAATAAAATTAAGTTTATAACTCTAAATTTTCAATATTTTCCTTACTTAAGAATAATAGGTAAATCTATAATTACAAAACCTATTCGCAAATTAGTTAATAAACTATATTCAATTAGTTAGCTAACTATTAAAACAAAAATCTAAATTGAAAAATTGCCAGTTAAAGAAAATTACATTCAATAATAATTCTCTAATCAAAATAAATTGGCAATCAGAATATGATACAGGCTATTTTTTAAACAAAAAGTTATAAGTTTTTTAAAAATTATTCGTAATATTGCGCTCTGTTAAAATAGATCATAATAATTTAAATAATATAAGGATGGATTTATTGAAAGTTGTTGAAAATGAATTTGCGGTAAAAAAGGATTTCCCTAAATTTAGCGCTGGTGATACTGTTACTGTTCATTATAAAATTAAAGAAGGTAGTAAAGAAAGAGTCCAAAATTATAGAGGCGTAGTTCTTCAAAGAAGAGGACACGGGCATAATGAAACTTTTACTGTACGAAAAATATCAGGAGGTATAGGTGTTGAAAGAATATTCCCGGTAAATTCTCCATTTATTGAAGAAGTTGAAGTTAACAAACATGGACGTGTACGTAGAGCAAGGATATTTTATTTACGTAAGTTAACCGGTAAAAAAGCCAGGATCAAGGAAAAAAGATTTTAAATTTCTTTAAATAGGCACTAAATAAAAAACCTTCCGAATTTTGGAAGGTTTTTTTTATATACATCTTTAACTCTTACTTTCCACTTTTAATTTTTGCAGCTTTTGCCCTTGCAGCCTTTACTATATCATCCGCCTTCTTATCAGCTATACTAATTAAATTATCCGCCTTTTTTCCAGCCTCCTTCTTTAATTTATCAGCTGTCTTTTCCGCAGCTATTTTAGCTAACATTCCTTCTTTTGAAGCTTTCTTTACCAAGGCGTCTGCTTGTTTGTTGCCTTCAGCTAAAACCTTATCGGCAGCAACACGTGCATCTTTTTTAATTTTTGCTGCTTCTTTCTCTGCATCATCAATAATTTTTTGAGCTTCAGCATCCAATTCCTTTCTTGCTTTGTCTTCTAACTCCTTTTTTTGTTTTTCAAATTCCTCTTGTGCCTTCTTCTTTAATTCTTCTTTCATGCTCTCTTTAGCATCATTTGTACCATCTTTATAATTTAGAGTTATTTTTGGGTCTGTCGTTGTACCAACAACTTTAGCTTTTACCTTTATATTTTCTGATACGTTAACTTTTACGCCTTTTGATGCGGCTTCTTCTAATAAGCCTTCAAGCGCATCATTCGCTGCAGAGCCAAAATATTTTCTTGGAACATTTAGTACAAGGTCATAATCTAATGTCAGGTCAATACCGTGAGAACCTCCAACTACCATATTTATATCATCCACTTTTACATCAAATGGTTCGACATATATTCTGCCATTAGTTATTTTAAAACTAATATTTATATCCTTAAATTCATTATTAAATTTATCTCCAAATTTTAATAATTCTGTTAACTTATCTAATGTTTTTGAACTTACCACTTGTATACTTTTCGATTGAATCTTACCATACCCTTCAACAGAACTCAAAATCGGGCTCATCTCTGAATCTATTAAACTCGTGTAATCGAACTTTATTGATACTTTGCCTTTGCATTCTTTCAATATGGGTACAAGTTTCTCAATCATACTAATGGAGTTTACAGCCGATTCAATTTCAATATCTCGAATGTCAAGTCCCATAACAACTGAAGGTGCTTCTATTTTTTGAGTATTATATTCTCCATTTACACCTAATGAACCATCCAGTAGTTTCATATTAAGGTTATTCATCATTACCTTTTTATCCTTTACCAGGAAAGTACCTGTTAAATCAGTAATGTCCATTTTGTCATAAGCAATATGTTTTAATGATGATTCTAACTTAAAGTCTATATTGCCCGGAACTTCAATAACACTCATAGCAGATGCAGTATCTACTGCAGTTCCTGTTTCTTCTGAAGATGCATTCTCTACAACTGTTTCCACTTTTGCACCTTCATCTTCTGTCATAAATTCGTTGACATTAATATTTGAAGAATTGAATTTAAAATCTCCTTTTAAAGTCCCATCACTTAATGCATAGCTTATGTAATTTTCTATCTTACCATTTAAACTAAAATCACTCTCTCCAATTTCAGATTTAAATGATTTTAATTCCAGGTATTGTGGTGTAAAATTGAAAGTTGTTTCAATAATTTTTATAGCAGCAGGTAAATCTTTACTTTCAAATACAAATTCCTTTAATTGCAGTTGCCCTTTTGCATTAAAATCCTCATATTTTTCATTTTCAATACTTGACATATTTCCTGCAATATCAATATCTGCAGTTATTTCTCCATCTAAACTCACATCTTCTAATGGAACAACATCAGATAATGTATTTAATACAATATGACCATCAACCGAACCTTCAACATAAGGATCACTGAATGGCGTTCGAATATGCACAGCAATGTCAAAAGGGTTATCAGCTAACTCTACATGAAATTTATTCAAATCGACTTTAGTATTATCATTCTCGACACCGTCATAAAAAACTGCAAGGTCAATATTTATATTTTCGGCAGATTTTGGCAAATCCGGGTACTGAAACATAGCATTATCAACTACCAATCTTATATTAGCTAAAGGCATTTGATTATCATTATATGTTCCTTTTACATCACCACTTAACGCAAGGTTGCCCTCTGTCCTTATATCTTCAAAGCCTTCCAAATATATTGCAGGAACCATTGACAGTAATGATTTAAAACTTGTTCGTTTTGTATTAAATGTAATATCAACATTAATATCTTCTTCCAACATTTCTACCATACCATCAAATCCTAAAACTATTGCGTTAAGTGAAAGCTCGTTTTCTTTAAAAGTAAATTTCATATTTTCCATATCTGCCCCAATTGTAGCATCAAAACCAAAAGAAGCATTTTTTAAATACCTCATCCCTCCCATTTTAACATTAATATCTTCAATTGAGGTATTTATTGTGAGATCAGAATAATCCATTCCAAAATCACCTTTCAATAAGAAATTGAAATTATCTAAAGATGCTTCCATATTAGATGTTTCATCCATATATGTGATTCTGGCATTCTTAATTTTAAACTTCTTAAGATCTACACGATAATCCATAGTACCGGCTGTTGTATCTTCAACAATAGTTTCTTCTACTTCCGGTTCTGAAACATCTGTTTCTTCGGAGGGTATCGCTATATCCCAATTAACCGTACTGTCTTCTAAAACCTTTCCATTTATTATAGGTTCATTAAGTACAATACCCTTCACTACAACATTCTTTTTTATTGCACTCATTAAATTAACATGAACATTGAATGACTTAAAATAAACCAATGTATCGTTCTCAAATTTATCGACTCCTGTTACCGAAACTTCATGCAAGCCTAAATTCAAATCAGGAAATGATTTAAACAATGATAATCGAAAATCTGTGAATTCAACTTTAGCATTCACATTATTATTAATTTCTTCCTTAAGCTTTGCTAGCATTTCATCTTTGAAAAATGCAGGTATTACAATTAGTAAAACTATTATCAGTCCTATAAGAATTAATAAGATGCGAAAAAACCATTTAATAATCTTTTTCATAACAGAAAGTTTTATTTATTTGAACTTAATATAATAATCAAATTTACTAATTAATACGTAACAGTAAGAACAATATTTTGTTAATTTATTTTATATTTATTTCTGATTTGAGTATTCTCTTAAATCCGCAAGTAAATTTTTATCCGTTTACAGATTAACCCGCATTATGCATTAGAATTTCAAATCTTCTTTTAAAATATTGTTAACCAATATATTTCTAATGCAAAGCATTAGAGCGGGCTGAACCCGAACCGAGTTCACCGAAGGTAACGGTTAGCACCAATAACTTTGTAATTACTTTGCTATCCTTCATTTGGCTTTAGTTTTTCAATCCTATTGCATAGTTTGGGATTAAGTGATTAGCCGTGGCACGGTTAACTTATATAGATGACAATAAATTATAATTAACTTGCTGACTATCAATAAATCCGTGCCACGGCTTGCGGATTTAAGGTATTCGTAAAACCAGCTACTATAATTGAGTATTTTTTTTATATATTTGCACCTCAATTGAACCTGTAGCATAATGGATACCTGCCTGCCGGCAGGCAGGGTGCACCAAACTACAGTAAATGACTTTTAATGTTCTTTGTGTATATTGTAAAAAGTGAGAAGGACAACAGGTTATATAAAGGTTTTACAACTGATTTAAAAAGGAGATTAAAAGAACATAACTCCGGAAAAAATAAATCAACATCACCTTACAAACCATGGAGTCTCATTTATTACGAAAAAGTAGCAACTAGAGAAGAAGCTAGGAAGCGTGAAAAATATTTTAAGTCAGGAATTGGACGAGAATATATAAAAAATAAATTGAACCTGTAGCATAACGGATAGTGCACCTGACTACGGATCAGGAGGTTGGGGGTTCGAATCCCTCCAGGTTCGCCACTACTAATAAGCCTGTCAATTTGTTGGCAGGTTTTTATTTTATAGCATTTAAAAAATAGTGCAAAATGTAAAAATACTTCGGCATGCTTCGATAAACTCAGTATGACTAAATAACCTTTGATAAGTTGTCATATTGAGCCTGTTTAACTTCTTTCTTGCGAAGCGACAACTACTAACCTTTTTAAGGTTTTTTTTATTTATATTCGTATACCTAAGACTATGATATCATCAACCTGTTCCCACCTGCCTCTCCATTCATCAATCCTTGTATTTAAAATCTCTCTTTGTTCTGCCATTGGCTTCTGATGAATTTCAAGTAACAATTGCTTAAAATTCTTTGTTTTGAATTTACGCCCGTCTTCTCCTCCAAACTGGTCTGGGTATCCATCAGAAAAGAGGTAAAATACATCACCCTTTTTCAGGTCTATTTCGTTGTTGGTAAATGATTCTTTTTCTTTAATATAAATTCCTATTGGCATTCTGTCTGCTTTTACTTCTATTAACTCATTATTTCTGTATATATATAATGGATTATAAGCACCTGCAAACTGCATTTTCATCTTATCCAGGTCAACAATACTCAGGGCTATATCCATACCGTCTTTTGCTTCTCCTTCTTTTCCTTCCTGCCCAAGCGTTTTCTTAATGTCTGTTCTTAAGTTATTTAAGATTACATTTGCTGAAGTTACCTCATGCCTGTTCACAATCTCATTTAAGAAAGATACTCCCAGCATACTCATGAATGCACCCGGAACTCCATGTCCTGTACAATCTGCAGCAATAACCACCACTAAATTATCCTTTTGTGTCATCCAGTAAAAATCTCCACTAACTATATCCCGGGGCCTGAATAGTATAAAATGTTCGGGAAGGATTTCCTCCGCGTACTCTTCGGATGGTAAAATCGCATTTTGTATACGACTCGCATACTCTATACTATCTGTAATACTCCTGTTTTTATCCGCAATTTCATCTTTTTGCTTTACTACCTCTTCGGTACGCTCTTTAACAATCTGTTCCAGTCTTATTTTTTCCAGCTCTAACCTACGAGTATATATTTTTACAATAACAACTATAACGAATATTGCTAAAATACCATAAACTATATATGCTAATATAGTTTTATACCAGGGAGGTTTTATTGTAAATCCATACTCTGCTATTTCGCTTTCTATTCCATAAATATTCCTTGCTTTTACCATAAATGTATAATGGCCCTCATTCAAGTTGGTATATTCCTTTTCCGTTCTTATATCCCAGACTGACCATTCATTTTCATATCCATCCAATTTATAACTGTACTTTACTTCTTCTGTAGGAAAATAGGGTGTTGAATAAAAAAACTGGAAAGACCTTTCTCTATATGGTACAATCTTTTTCAATTCTTTAGGTTGATTAAAACCTACAATAAAATCAGAAGTATCATTATAGTATGTTCCCCAAAAAACAACAGAATCAATACCAATTTCCACCTTACTTATTATATTATAGAATTTTTTGGAAAATTCTTCGCTTAATCTTTCTTTATAATTATATACGGCATCAGCGGTTGCAATCCATACTTCATTTTTACTATCAATAGTTACGTTTTGAAATGAATTCTTAACTAATCTCTTAAAAGGTGTGCTTTCGATGGTTACAATCCTATCCTGGCTAATAGTTAATTTTTCTAAGTATTCGTTGTTTGTAACGGGGTCATTTGCTACAATCCAATATTCATTATCTTTATGAGAGTATATTTTTTTAATTTCATCAATACTTAAATAATATTTTTCCCCAAATCCTTTGTACTTTTCAAATTTACCTGATTCTTCATTAAAAGCATATATACCTTTTATAGTTGCACAGATAATTTTACTATCAAAATAAAAAACTTTATTTCCTTTTAAGTCAGGAAGATTAGCCCCTGTCCCATAACCTTGTGAAGTTAAATCCGGTTTAAGTTTAAAAACACCACTTAATGTTGTACCAACCCAGATGTTTCCATTATCATCTTCAACAATTGTTTCCACTTGAACTTTGCCAATATCAATCACATTTTTGTCTTCCCATTCCCCATTCAAATATTCTAACCTGGCCAATCCTACTGAGTGCCCAATGTATAAATACTCCTGATTGTACTTAGATTGAAATAATATATTCGTTTT
>DAOVYZ010000465.1 GCA_030635365.1 Bacteroidales bacterium | reverse complement strand
TTTATATTACATATTTTATCATTTATGTGGTCTGATGCTTTAATTAGTAAACTTACTTTATCTTCAATATTTGATTTTATAAATTTTGTAACAAGCCTTTTCTCAAATTCGGTTATTTCTAATAATAATAAGTTCTTGTCAAATTTTTCAGCCATTTGTTTAGCCCGTTCAAGCATTTTTACACATTGGTCATATAAGCACCTGTTATATAGAATAGTAGAATGATCAATTAATTCGCGAATGCGAAGGTCAATATCTTCATTAGAATTAAGATTTCGTAAGCTTTGGAGAATTTGTTTGTATAAATGAGCTTTC
The DNA here is from genome assembly GCA_030635365.1 of Bacteroidales bacterium. Lineage (GTDB taxonomy): Bacteria > Bacteroidota > Bacteroidia > Bacteroidales > UBA12077 > UBA12077. The sequence continues at coordinate 2,908 of DAOVYZ010000465.1, read as the reverse complement.
AGGTTGGAAAGTTGTTGCCCTTTTATCGAAGGCTCTTTTTCCAGTATTTTTGTTTCATTGTAATCTTTCTGTTTATCAATTAGGTCGAAAAGTTTAAGGAATTTAGCATCTTCAGCACCTTTTTGTTTGTTAACGTTAAGTTTAAAATATCTTTTTTCGGCTTTAGTTAGCGATTTTATTAATTGAAATAATGGGTCGGTATTTTTGTTGGACATTGTAATTATTTTTTTAGTAAAAAATTCATTAAATGTTTAAATACAGTCAATTACAGTTAAAAAAATAAATAGCATTTCAAATAGACATCGTAATTTATGAAATATTTAGTTTTAATACTGTAATTACAAAAAATATATTTGGTGAGTTTCAAATTGGGAATATTATTGAAACAAATGTAAATAAAAAATTGGAATTTCAAGTTTATTAGTATGACAATTTCTAAAACTTTAACATTAACTTCAAAGGTTGATGTTATTGATAATGGTGTTTTACAAGATAGTATTGAAAAATCAGACGAAGTAGTTTTGATTAATAATACCGTAGATGGAAATAGTGTTAATAATGAAGAACTTATTGATACATAATATGAAAGAGGGTGTAAGGTGATTATCTCGAATAAATTTTCATCTAATTTTAATGCTAAAGCAATTAATCAGGATATTCTAGCAATAGAAGTATCTCGGTTTTTTTTGGATAAAATTATTGAAGCAAATAAAAAATCTCCGGTTAAACTTTTTATTGATCTTCCGGGATTAGAACTTATGATCGTAGATTCAGGAGAGAAGGAGTATTTTGAATTAAGTGAGTATAATGTTGAAGGTTATAAAAATGGGAAAGATGATATTGAAAATCTTCATACTGTGTGGGATGAAATAAGTTATTCAGCCGGGGAAGAGACATTTCAATGTGCTATTGATTAAGCTTTTTTTATTTTCATTATTGTAGTTATATATGGTAAATAGAGCCGACATTTTTTAAGTGTTGGCTCTATTTTTTATATGGTATTCAGTTTAGAAAGCAAAACCAATTTTAATTCCTGCTTTATCCATATACGCTTTTGGGTCAAAGAAATGAAATACACCCATTGTACCGGAGATACCGGCATAAAAGTTTTTTATAAAGGTTTTTGGCACATACAACATTTTCTGTAATTTTTTAAATGTGATTTACCCTGAGTAGTACAAGAATTACAGACAAATAAATTTACGCCTTCATAAGGTATTATAGCACAGCTTGATGTGCCATACATTGATGCTTGAACTGGTTTTTGACAAATACCACAAACCCCAGTCTGATTTTTTAGCATAACTGCACTCATATATTTGCCTCCATTATCATAGCATGATTGTGAACAATAAGGTTCACCAAAACCACCGCGAATTGTCATAGTTGTATCCTTTCTTTAAAATGTTTCATTAGACTTAAATTTTACTTCACTTTTTTAAAAGTTTAGATTAACACCAAATCTAAACGAGTTATAATTGAGATCAAAACTTTTATCTTCATCAGCTTTTGTTTTTGCTAAATCTATTGCCAATATTATTTGCGTATTAAACTTATTGTTGTTAAAACTAATTCCGGCCTGTGCCCTGGGATTTATGGTATTACCGGAATAATCTTCAAATGTTATAAAACTGTATAACATCCCTCCACCTAATAGAATACTATGTTTTCCGCTAGATCCAAACGGGATCATATAGTTAGCTATTAATCCACCTGAGAACTTGTTAAAATTATAAGACTTGCTTACCCCTCCTGAAACAACTTTGGGGCCTATTGTGTATTCAAGTATAGGTTGCAGTTCTACTTTATTATTAAAACGAAAACCTAATCCCCCACCAATAGTAATATTGAGGATTACATCTGATGTTCCTGAGGAAATACTACCTGGTAAATCTTCTTTAATATATGCATTTATGTCCTCAGGATTTAAGAAAAAACCAAAATGAACAGAGGGGAAGAATTTAAACTGAAAGCCTTCATCTTGAGCTGATAGCTTAGTGCATACTATTATGCCTAAAAATAAGAATACGATAACTTTTCTCATAGTTGTAAATTTAAATTTTGTTATTTATTTAATGGTAATAATTACATTTTCTCTTTCAGTCAAACAAAGAACAAGTCCCTCTGTACCATCACCAACACCGTTTACGAAAACAGCTTTTGTTCCATTTTCTGTTAATTCGGTTTTACGCCAAAAGAGGTATCCTTTAACTGTAAAATTTTCATATTGATAAGTATCAGTTTCAAATTCTAATTGTGTAGAGCCTTCTTTCCATTTCTTTAATGCAAATTTGAATTTTTTTAGGTCTTGGAGTGTGTGTATAATTTCTGGGTAATCTTTTTCCTCAACATACTCTTGCCAACCTTTTCTATGAACCTTTTTACCCAAACATCTTTTATAAACCTTTTCCGAGAAACCTGTTAATTCTGTTGTGTCAATCCAACCATCTCCGTTTGAATCATTTCCTTTAAAACTGCCCTCAATTATTACTTCATTATTCTTGTCCATAATTGTGAATTGGTAAGTTTTTTCAGCACCTTTTGTGCAGGATATTACCAATATAGTTAATATCCAAATAACTGCTATAGTCGTAATTCTTTTCATAATCATTTTCCCTCAATTTTTTATTTAAGTTAATTTAAATCAATATCGTAAATTGTGTAATAAGATAAGTCTGGAGATATTAAACCATCTGAGTTTTCACCATACCAATTAACAAAACACCAAACTTTATTACCATTCGTTTCAATGTCATAAATAAATTTATCTTTTGGTAAAACATATGCATGTATTATTTCCCCATCAGTATTCCTTTTGTGTAAAACATTGTTGGAACTGTATGGTGTGGAATTTTGGTAAGCAGCATAGACAATAGGACAGTTATATATGGGATTTATACTGTCTTTT
>DAOVYZ010000253.1 GCA_030635365.1 Bacteroidales bacterium | reverse complement strand
CCAGAGTTTTCCTGACAACCATTTTCAATGCAACGATCTGCTCCTACACTACCACAATCATCATTTTCAAGACTACAACTACAATCTCCACTTAATTGATTTATAGTTATGTCTTTCAACTCTAAAATAACTTGAAAATATTGACTTTCATTTAAACATAAGGAAGACGCAATAAAATGAATTTCTGAATCATCCCAAAAAAGTGAATCCTTGGCATATATAATCCAACCACCTTCAAACTCTTTTTGATTTTTGAACATTAAGGAATCAGCTTCCTCATAAATAAAATATGCAGTATCTATATGCGAAACCAGTTTTTCAATATGTTTTACTGCCTGACTACTATAATATGAATTTATAGATAGACTATCCATCTTTTCTAACCAGAAACTTTTCCTCTTATCCAATGAAAAACTTCTAAAAATAGCCCTCTGCAGTTCAATATCATATTCAAGAAATTCGGAGAGTGAAATTTCAGAGAATTCTAATTTACCTGATTTAACAATAGCATTTATTTCTGAATTACAGGAATACTCTAATTCTTCTTTTACACATGAAAAAACGATAGAACTAATGAGAATTAAATAAAAAAGATATTTCATAATATTAGCTTAATAAGTAGAAGTACAAATTAAATCAAATATTTCGAATATTTCAAATATTATATATTGAATTTTTTATTATATTTTATAATCAAAACTACATATCCAACGCTGATAATAAATAAAAACAAATATCTAAAATTTCTTTCTATATATAAAAACATCGAACTCAAGGTTACATCATCTATTGATTTTCTTACTTGAGGGCCTAGATACCATTCTAAAAGAACTAACACAATTAATAAAATGACAAATGGAATAATTATGATTGGTTTAAATTTAAGCTTTCTAAGTAACCAAATCATTGGTTCGTGTAAAAAATATAAAGCAATTATTGAACTTATTGATAAAAAGTAAACAAAATTTACAAAAATCTTTAACGTTTCAATATTTGCAGCAGCATTTCCATTATAATAATTAAGCCCAATAATTAATAACTTATTTAGACACAACACTAAACTATTGCTTAGTATAAAAGCAAACACTCCACTAAAAAGCATTATAACTTTTTTTAGATGAAAATTATCCTCATTAATCCTTTGCATTTTTTCTCCCCAATCCTTTCTATCGCCAAATCTCAATTTTGCAATGGCAAATGCTTCCTCTTCAGACAAATCCTTTTCTATAAGTTCATCTATAGAATCAAGAATGTGACTTTTAAATTCTTTTGTGTTAGCAGGAGTTAATTCCTTCTGTGAAAAGTTCGATTCTTCCCACATTTCAATTGCCTCTTTTAAATCGAACTCGTCTGTGCTGTCCATAGACCTTCTAATATATTTTGCATTAATGCCCAATCTTCTTTCGATTCTTCCAACGCAACGTTACCCTGTGCTAATACTTTATAATATTTTCTGGGTCTGTCAAATTGTTTTACATTCCAATACGATTTAATGTATTTCAAAGACTCCATCTTTTTTAAAACCGGGTAAAGACTCCCCTCTTTCCATACAATTCTCCCTCCGGAAAGCTCTTTGAGCCTTTTCATAATTTCATAACCGTACGTATCGTCATCTTGGAGGATTGACAGAATAATTGGAATTGAGGACGCTCCCATCAATTCTTTTGGAATTTTTCTCATAATATTTAATTAAATTTTTCAAAGTCAGATAGATGTTCAAAATAATAATAAAACTAATTATAAAAAGGAACATCTTTCAAGTATAGCTATATTACGTATAAGATTCTATAATGTTCAAATATAATACTTAATTACATCACGCAAAAATAATAAGATCATTGTAATAAGAAAATTGAAACAGTAAAATTCTGGGAAGAGATTAGAAATTTTCATTGTTAAGAATAACATGAACCAGAATGGGAATATTATTTATTTTACTGACCTCAACAAGTATATATTTAAGCTTCTTCTTTATTGTCTGATGTAATACTTTCTTCGAAAGACGGATTCCTCCTCCAGTTCATTTTTTAAGGCATGGAAATCAACTGTTACTGCAAGAGTCTACTTGACACTTTTTACAAATACAATGACGCAATACTCATGATTACATAATCTATTCTATAAGTTATTCTATTTATTCATAATATTAATATATGATAATATTATTTGTGTAAACAATATATATTATAATTTGTTTTCGAAAAGAAACATACTTTATATGGGGTGAAAATTATAATCAAACTAATTTTTCATTTATTGAGTTTTCATGTAGGTATTATTCTAAAATTAATTTGGATTTAAATCGCAACCATTAAGCGCAAAACATACTTTCAGAACTTTAATAATCCCTTTATATAAGTGTGATAACTTTTACAATAGAATTATTTCACTATAACAAACCCATGAGAAAATTTAGGGAAATGAATTTTTTTCATATTCTAGAAAATCAGCCGCAAGTAGAACGAGATCATCCATTGTTAATGGATGCCTATGAAGAATTTGCAGAATCATTATTTACAGAAAGTGAGTGTGCCACTAATTTAACATCATTCTATAATCAACTTTGTTATACTCATGTTGAACTCCAAAGTCTGCACAATGAAAAGATTGTAAATAAAAAAACTGAAATTACATCTACGTTAAGTTGTGTAAACAAGGCATTATTGCTTATGGATGCTCAGATAAAGCTGGTGAAATGGAAAATGAAAATCGGTTATATACCTCAAAAAAAACAAGAAAGGCAAAAGAAAGATAAAATAAAATGGACAGGTACTATTATAGAACTTGTAGAGTTTGGATATGCCTCACTTGAAAACAAAAGCTTTAATAATGGTGAAATTGAAATTAAAGAATTGATTGATTATTTGAGCACAATGTTTGACTTTGAAGTTAAAGATTGCTACCGTGTTTTCGTTGATATTCGCAATCGAAATGGAGATCGCACATTCTATCTCGATAGGCTTAAAGGCAAATTAATACACAAAATGGAACAGGCAGATAATAGATAACTAAGATTAGCTATCTTTTATTGCAACATAATCCACTTTAGCACAAGGTTTTGAATCAACAAAAAGGAGATAAGCGTAAATTTATATTATTAACAAACGAGAAGTTAGTTGTATTGCAAAAGGGATCGAAACAAAGAAAATTGAGTTTGGAAATAAATCAGGAATTATTTTGACCAAAACCACGAAAATCGTAGTTTGAGCTTCTGCATTTGAGTATAACACTTACGATGGGCATACACTTGAAGAACATTTAAATCAGTATGAATATTTAACAGAGAGTAGAACGAAACCAGGAATTGGAGAAAGGAGATATAGGTGTAAAAGAATGTTAATGGTATTGAGGTAATATAGCCATCTGTTCTTAAAAAAGAAACTACTCAATACGAAAAACAAAAAGCAAGATAACATTTTAGAGCGAGAGCTGGAATAGAACCGAATATTGGTCATATTACACATACCACAGGATGTTAAGAAAATTTTTGAAATGTGTTATTGGTGACCAATTAAATATAAATTTAGCAGGAATCAGATTTAATTTAAAGAAAATGCTAAATAGAATTAAAGAACAAATTCTTTTTGACCTGTTTCAAATTATTATTATTTGGAAACTATTTTTTCAAAAAGTACATTCCTAAATATCTGGCTTTTAAGGTTTAACTAATTAAAACCATCGATAAGCACGAAAGAGATATTGCCACCAAAAAAATGGAAAATATCTAATCTTTCAACCAAGATGCCTACTTCTCTTTATCATATTTGATAAATCCGATTGGAATACGTTTCACCCTTTTTTCTTCTTGTTCCTTGCTAAGTATTTGGGTTAAAGCCTGGTATATCTCATTAAACTGTGAATCAGTACTTGCTTCCAAATCTTCAATGCGTTTCAATAATTCATCATACCCAATAGCCAACTGTCTCATTAAAACAAAGGCTCTTATTATTGCAATATTTACTTCTATTGCTATTTGACTTCGCAATACGGTTGCCAACATTGCAACTCCCTGTTCAGTAAATGCAAAAGGAAGTGTGCCGCCAAAGTTATAACCAGAGGGTATCACAGATTGTGACACCCCCTGATTTAAAAGTAATGTTGCCTCATCAGAAGTCAGTTGAATCATAAAATCAAATGGGAACCTTTTTATATTTCTTTTTACAGCTTGTTTCAATACCCTGGTTTTTACCTGATAAAGTTCGGCCAAATGAAAATCCAGCATAACGCGGCATCCTCGAATTTCAAATATTTTTTGTTGAATAATCTGTAATTCCATATTATAAGTCTAAAGCTTTATCCATCGATTGAAGTTTTTTAGAAAGCTCCTGCATGTCATACCCAATTTTTTGGTCGGTAATGCGTGCATATATTTGCGTAGTTTTTAAACTAGTATGTCCGAGCATTTTGCTAACAGTTTCCATGGGAACTCCTTTTGCCAAGGTAATTGTTGTTGCAAAAGTGTGCCGGGCAAGATGGAAAGTCAGATTCTTTTCAATACCGCATAAATCTGCAATTTCTTTTAAGTATGCATTCAGACGTTGGTTACTGATGACAGGTAATAGTAAATCTTCAGGCATCATTCCCTTGTACTTATCAAGTATCATCTTTGGAATATCAAGCAAAAGAATATCTGATTGTATTCCAGTCTTCTCTCTTTTTTTCTTTATCCACAAATTTCCATCAAATGAATTTTTAATATGATTGCCCTTCAGTTTTTTTACATCAATATATGACAATCCGGTAAAACATGAAAAAACAAAGATATCCCTGACATGTTCTAAACGTCGAATGGTAAATTTCTTTTGCATTATTACCATTAGTTCTTCCTGCATAAGATAGCCACGATCGGATTTTTTACGTTTTATTTTGAAATTTACAAAGGGGTCAGCCTGTATCCATCCATTATTCTTTGCAAGAGTAGTAATGCGCTTTAAATGCTGAAGGTATTTTACTTTTGTATTGGTTCCGCAGTCCCAAACCGAAGTAAGATAATTATCGAAGCTGTTTATAAAACCATAATTGATTTGTTTCAAAGGAATATCCGATTTCTTGAATTGAGATTTGATAAAATCAGTTAACCTTTCACTTGTTCTTTTGTATTTGGCAATGGCGCAACTTGAAATATCCTTTCCAAGGCGTTTTGAAAGTTCTTCATTGTGCTCTTTAAAAACTTCTAAAAGCATATGAATTTTAACCGTCACTCCAAGGAACGCATCACGGACTTGATGAACGGTAATAAATAAGTCATGGCGTGTAAGCTCGCGATAATGAAATTTTAAGGTAGCTTCAATATCGTCTAACTTATTGTTAATAACTTTTGCCTTGGATGATTTGCCAAATGCCCGATTTTCTTCGTCATCCCACATTTCAAGGGGAATTGTTAACTCTGATGCGAATTGCGTTCTATCACCGTTAAGGGATAAAAATACTCTGATACCTACCTCTCCATTTTTGTTAACGTAGTTCTTTCTCGGATAAAAGAATACTTTAAAAACATTGTTCATCTTGCTTAATTTTAAATGTGAAAATAATATAATTAAGCTACTTGAACGAAGTCAAAATGCGACAAATCAGAGACTTATGATGAAATTTGTTACAGAAAAATTGCAACAAATTCTCTGTAACAAAATTGTAACAAAAAAGGGCCTAAAATTGGCTTTTTCTTGTCTTTTAGATGGCTTTATGAAAATTAAAAAAGCCGTGTAAACTTTTGATTCACACGGCTTTTCATCATTTGACAGTAATTTGTCTT
>DAOVYZ010000254.1 GCA_030635365.1 Bacteroidales bacterium | reverse complement strand
TTTAGCTACTATATTTGGATTTAATTCACCATCGCGAGGCAAGGTACCATCTAGTCTACCAATAATAGGAGTTCCAACTTCCTGGTATCCTTTTAACATTTCTTCTATAATAGGGGCCCCTTCTTCCAGAAGAAGGATTTTAGTACAGTCATTTACCATTCTCATTACCTGTTTACGTGGAATTGGATATTGCCCAATTTTTAAGACAGGATGATTTAATTTTTTATCCTGAAAATTTTCCATTAAATAATTATATGCAATACCTGTTGTAATAATACCTAATGATTTATCACTATCATCAATATATTTATTGAATTTTGATTCTTCTGATGCAGCTTCAATTAAAGCTTGATTATCAAGTAATGTTTTATATTGTTTACGAGCAATTGAAGGCAGTAATACAAACTGAGTTAAGTTTGATGGTAAAGAACCTTCATTTTGTGGTTTTTGTGATAAGGTTTTTACACCGGCACGTGAGTGTGCTAATCTTGTTGTAATTCTTAACAAAACAGGTAATTTATATTTTTCAGATAACTCAAATCCATAATACGCCATTTCATATGCTTCTTGTTGATTTGCCGGTTCTAACATAGGGATCATAGCAAATTTCCCATAGAACCTTGAGTCTTGTTCATTCTGTGATGAGTGCATTGAAGGGTCGTCTGCTGATACAACAATTAAACCTCCGTTTACACCTGTTATTGATGAGTTAATAAAAGCATCAGCAGCAACATTTAACCCAACATGTTTCATACATACCATAGATCGTTTACCTGCATAGGACATACCTAAGGCTGATTCCATTGCTGTTTTTTCATTTGTTGACCAGTTGCTATGAATATTATTTTCGGCAGCAAATTTTGAGGCTTGCACGTATTCTGTTATTTCTGTAGATGGTGTTCCCGGATATGCATAAATTCCAGACATTCCTCCATCTAATGCACCCTGGGCAATAGCTTCGTCTCCTAACAATAATAATTTTTGCATAATATATAAGCTTTATTATTTTTAATTTTAAATAATGATTTAAGAAACATAAGTTATGAAAATACACTAACTTATAAAAACAAAAAAATGAATTTGGGAATACTATAAGATATTACAGGCCACCAAATCGTTGAAGGAAATTAACCTGAACGGCAATAACATAAAAATAATTAATATTACTTACATCCATTATTGTAGTTCATTTTTACATGAACAAAAGTAGAATAATTTTTATTGACTGACCTATATAAATTATTACTTAAAAGCATACTTTTAATAATAAATTGTAATAACAAGTTTCCTATTTCCTCCATGATTTCTAAATTCACACAGGTATATACCTTGCCATGTACCAAGATTTAACTTATGATTTGTAATTGGAATTGTTAATGATTGTCCAAAAATAGATGATTTTATATGAGCAGCCATATCATCAGTGCCCTCTATTGTATGTGTAAATAACCTATCACCATCTGGTATGAGATGATTCATGAATCTTTCAAAATCTAAAGTTACTGATGGATCTGCATTTTCATTTATTGTAAGTGCTGCTGATGTATGTTTAATAAAAATATTTAATAAACCTTTTTCAGGTAATTTTCCTAATTCATTTTTAATATAACCGGTAATGATGTGATATCCCCTGGCAAATGGAGGTAAGATAATTTCTTTTTGTTCTACCATGATTTTAAGTTTAGATTGCTGAAATTAAGAAATAAATTTATGATTTTTTCCTTATCTAAACAGAAAGAATTAGTTTTGACTTTCTTTGAAACAGTAAAATATTTTCTCATTTTTACTGTTTATAGCATAGTTGTTTTGATAAGAATCGGATGAAATTATTAGCTCCTTTATGTTTTTTCTTATTTTTTTGCACAATTTCTACTAGTGCTCAGAATACTATATTATTTACCGGTAGAATAATTGATAATGAAGGTAATCCGATAGAGTCTGCTCATATTAGGAATATTACAAATAATACAGGTGTTATTTCTGATTCTGGAGGAGGATTCTCATTAAATATTCCAATAGGGAAGGATATCGTAATTAATGTATCGTGTATTGGATATGAATCTACAAATTTTACTATTAATACAGCAAAGGATAGTATTTTAAATGTTAAAATTACATTACAGGTGTTAGTAAATGATATTGGTGAAGTATCAGTGATAGGAGAGCTGTCTCCTGAAGCCAATCTTGTAAAAATAGAAGCTAAACACATAGAATTAAACCCTGATATATCTGGTAACTTAGAATCCTTGATCAAGACTTTACCCGGAGTATCTTCAAATTCAGAATTAAGCTCACAGTATTCAGTTCGTGGTGGTAATTATGATGAGAATCTGGTGTATGTAAATGATATTGAGATATACCGTCCTTTATTGGTTCGTTCAGGCCAACAAGAAGGACTAAGCTTTTTGAATTCAGATATGGTTTCTTCAATACAATTTTCCTCTGGAGGTTTTGAGGCTAGGTTTGGGGATAAAATGTCATCCGTTTTAAATATTCGCTATAATAAACCTTTTGAGTTTTCCAGCACTGTTTCACTAAGCTTGCTTGGAGCAACAGTGCATGTCGAAGATGTTTCGAGAAATGGGAAATTTACCTATAACACAGGGTTTCGGTATAAAACATCGGAGTATGTGTTAAACTCATTGGAGACAAAAGGGGATTATAACCCAAATTTTTACGATTTTCAAACTTATTTAACCTATAAGTTAAACAGATCAATTGGTTTTGACTTTCTTGGTTACTATTCCTTAAATAGCTATCGATTTGTTCCTGAAAACCGTGAAACATCCTTTGGCACAATTGACCAAGCTTTAAATCTGAAAATTTATTACGATGGTAACGAAATAGATCGATTTGAAACTTATTTGGGTGCTTTTACAACGAATTATTATCCAAACGAAAGATTCTCATTAAAACTTATTTTTTCGGCATTTCAAACAATGGAAGATGAAGCCTATGATATACAGGGGCAATATTATTTAAATGAATTAGATAATACGATAGGTTCTGATACTTATGGTGATAGTATAATGAATATAGGTGTAGGTACTTTTTTGAATCATGCCAGAAACTATCTTACTGCCAAAGTTTATACAGTTTCATTTAAAGGAGGTTATTATTCACACAACAATAAATTGCGTTGGGGTGCACAGTATAATTTTGAAGAGATTAATGATGTGGTAAATCAGTGGAAAATGCTTGATTCTGCCGGATATTCATTACCATATAATGGTGAAACAATTGAACTATATGAAACAGCAAGGGCATTAAACAAGATTCAGTCTAATAGGATTACTGCATACCTTCAAAATACATATAATAAGAAATTAGCTAACAAAGCTGATTTATTTCTGAATTTAGGTTTACGTGCAAACTATTGGGATTTTAGTAACGAGTTCATTGTTACACCTCGATTATTAGTATCATATAAGCCCATGTGGAAAAAGGATATGTTGTTTCGGTTTGCTATGGGCTATTATTATCAGCCTCCCTTTTATAAAGAGGTGAAAAATGCTGATGGTATTGTGAATACTGACATTAAATCCCAAAAATCAATACATTTTGTATTAGGTAATGATTATAATTTTAGAGCATGGAACCGGTCTTTTAAGTTAACTACAGAAGCCTATTATAAAATTTTAAATGATCTCATTCCGTATAAAATTGATAATGTACATCTGGAGTATATGGCAGAAAACAGGGCAAAGGGATATGCTGTAGGTATTGATTTCAAGGTTAATGGTGAATTTGTAAAAGGTATTGAGTCGTGGGCAAGTTTATCCATTATGCAAACCAAAGAAAATATTGATGGAGATTTTTACTATAACCGGGAAGGAGAGAGAATTGAACCCGGATATTATCCAAGGCCAACAGATCATTTGATGAACTTTAGTTTATATTTTCAGGATTATCTTCCAATAAATCCATCGTATAGAATGAACCTGAGTTTACATTATGGAAGCCGGTTACCATTTTCTTCACCAGAGAAAGAACGATATGACAGGGTATTTAGGATGAAGCCTTATAAACGAGTTGATTTAGGATTTTCGAAAGTGATTATAAGTGATAAGAAAAATTTTAAAGAAGGAAGTTTTTTAAATATATTTGAGGATATGTGGTTAAGTCTTGAAATTTTTAATTTATTAGATATTAATAATACAATATCTTATATGTGGATTAAAACAGTAAACAATCAAGCAGGGGATGCTTCACAATATGCTGTTCCGAATTATTTAACTTCACGACGGATTAATCTTAAATTAATAGCAAAATTTTAATAATTCTAAAAAAATAGCTTAGTTTTAATTTGTTAAAAATAAAATGGTAATAATTCTTTTAGAATTTCTTAAATATTTATAATATGCCACAAAGATTCCAAGAAACTCGAAATGAGTTTTCAACCAATTCCTAAAGAATTAGAAGATTTAGGTAGATTAATTGTTGATTCTGCCTATAAGGTACATTATAATTTAGGTACGGGATTATTGGAAAAGGTATATGAAGCGTTTTGTAGTTCATCTTTGTGAGTCTTAATGTCTTAGTGGCTAGAAATAATAAATTTACTATACCTATCTAAATAAAAAAGTTTAAGTGATGTTTACAGAAAAGGATATACTACAAGTTAAGAATAAAGGTTTAAAACCGGTTGATGTTGAAAGACAGGTTCAAAGTTTTATTAATGGATTCCCATTTATGAATATCTTAAAACCAGCAAAATTAGGGGATGGAATATTGGAACTTGCTGACGAAGAGTTATCTGGGTGTATAAAACTATTTGAAGATAATAAACCTGAAACATTAAAATTTGTTCCTGCATCAGGCGCGGCATCACGGATGTTTAAGTTTTTGTTTGAATTCTATGAAGAGGCTGAAGGTAGTAATGATAACATTAATGTTTTGCAAGATGAACAGGTTAAAAATTTCTTTAAAGAAATCAAGAACTTCGCTTTCTACAAGGAATTAAAATCTATCATTAATTCAAATAACTTGAAAATTGAAGAGCTGTTAGAGCAGAGAAGGTATAAAGAAATTTTAAAATACTTTTTGTTCGAAGAAGGTCTAGATTATGGTCAAAAACCAAAAGGTGTTTTATTGTTTCATAATTATGAAGAGTCTGTTAGGACTGCATTTGAGGAACATCTTGTTGAGGGGGCTTTGTATGCACAAAACAGCAAAAAAGATGTTAATATACATTTTACAATTTCGCCGGAACATAAATCTTTATTTGATGAATTAGTTTCAAGTAAGAAAGAAATTTATGAAAGAAAATATAACGTTACGTTCAAAATTACGTTTTCGGTGCAAAAGCAATCAACAGATATGGTTGCTGTGGATTTAAATAATAGGCTTTTCAGAGATGATGACGGTTCTTTGTTATTTAGGCCTGGTGGGCATGGTGCATTAATTGAAAATCTTAATGACCTGGATTCTGGTATTATTTTTATAAAAAACATTGATAATATTGTACCTGATAGTTTAAAAGAAGAAACAATAAAATACAAAAAAGCACTCGCTGGAGTCTTAATATCATATCAGGAAAAGATTTTTAGTTTTATCAATATCTTAAAATCCCAGGAATATTCTGAAAGGACTTTACTTGAAATAGAAGAATTTATAAAACAGAAACTTTGCTATGATTTTGTAAAAACCGAAGAGCAAGGTTTATATGCTAATTATTTGTTTGAAATT
>DAOVYZ010000180.1 GCA_030635365.1 Bacteroidales bacterium | reverse complement strand
TCAGTAAATACTGACGTTAATGTAAATGGTGATATAACCATGCAGTCGGGTATTACAGATATTACCAATTATAACATCACTTTAGGAGGAGTTATAATTGATGAGAGAGAGGAAAGCAGAATTACGGCTTCGGGTAACGGAGAAATAATAAAAACAGTAACTCTGGTATCAGGGGCATCTGTTGTTCCCGGGAATATGGGACTGGGTTTTACTCCCGAAGAAAATTATAATGATATGGAAATAAGAAGAGGACATCAGCCAAAGACCAAAGAATCGGATGAAAGTATTAACCGTTATTTTAGTTTTAGCAACACTGTTTTGTTTAACAAAATTTCGTTTCATTATTTTAATGCCGAACTGAACTTCTTGAATGAAGAAGAGCTGGAAATCTGGGGAGATGAATCCAATATCTGGAAGCTAACAGGTACATCAACAAAAGATTTTACTGATAATATTTTTACTGTTGATGTAAATAGTTCCTATGACTTGTTTTCTTTATTTTCTACAGAAATACAAACAGAATTGTTTATACCTGAAGGATTTTCTCCTAATGGCAATGGCTTTAATGATGTATTCTACATCAATGGATTGGATACCTACGATAATGTTTCACTTGTGATTTATAACAGGTGGGGGAATTTAGTTTATAAGGAAAGTAATTACCAAAACGATTGGGATGGAAAAGCAAAGGTAAACATGTCGTTAGGTGATGAATTGCCGGCAGGTACCTATTACTATGTTTTACATATCAAAGATATTGATAAAAAACATGTTGGGTACATTTATTTGACCCGGTAGTATTATGAAAATAAAACAGAGTGTTATGAAAAAGGAAATTTGTGTTGAGCGTCTTAATCTAAGCTTGTCGAAGAAAAGTATTGATAAATATCGATTATTGTTTCTAATAGTTCTGTTATTGTTAATAACTTCTATAAGTTCATTAGGACAGCAAGAACCAATGTTTACGCAATATATGTTCAATACATTATCTGTTAATCCTGCTTATGCCGGAACCAGAAATGCACTGAATCTGAATTCTTTAACCCGTATTCAATGGGTTGGTATTGATGGTGCCCCTAAAACAATTAGTTTGGCTCTTCATGCACCTATTAATAAAAAGAAAATAGGAGTGGGATTTTCTATAGTTGATGATGAAGTAGGACCCGTTAGAAATACTTACATTGCTATTAATTACGCATATCGTATAAAAATATCAGAATCTCTGACATTGTCAATGGGGATAAAAGGAGGAGCCAATAATTATACTCTGGGTCTGACAAATTTAGAAGTTAATGAACAAAACGACCCGGATTTTCAGAACAATGAGAGGAAATTAGTACCTAATGTAGGAATGGGTTTTTATTTATCTTCAAACAGGTATTATGTGGGTAATTTGGCTCGGAAATTAGTAGAAACCGTTATAGATGAGAAGTACAGTGCAAAGGGGAACGAGTTCAGGCGCCACTATTATATTATTGGAGGTTTTGTATTTCCTATAAACTCTAACTGGATTTTTAAACCTACAATACTTACTAAGGCTGTTGAAGGTGCTCCATTGTCCAATGATATTTCCCTACAGTTTTTATATAATGAGAGGATCTGGTTTGGAGCTATGTACCGTATCGGAGATGCAGCAGGAGCCTTATTGGCCATGAAAATTAATAAACAATTGACTGTTGGCTATGCTTATGATTTTGCATTGTCTGATTTATCGGGTTTAAATAAAGGAACACATGAGATTATGTTAAGTTTTGATTTTACCGGTACTCCGGCAAAAAAAGTTATTTCACCACGATATTTTTAAGGAGAAAACATTATGAGATCAATAATAAACAAAATAAAAACAATAAACTATCATATAATAATGCTGTTTAGTTTATTATTTATATGTTCAGGCAATTATCAGCTTTTTGCAAATAACAAGCCTGACTCATTAATTAATTCCTATTCCCTAAAAAAAGCTGACAGATCATTTGAGAGTATGGCTTATGTAAAAGCAATTGATTTATATAGTGACCTCGTGGAAAATGGTTTTGTTAATACCCATATATTAAGAAACCTGGCTGTTTCGCATTATAAAATTGGTGAAACACAAAAAGCAGAAGAAGTTTACCAACAGGTAGTTGCCAGAAATGATTATGTAGCTGAAGACATTTATTATTATGCACAATCGCTAAAATATAATGGTAATTACGAACAGGCAGATATCTGGATGAATGAGTATTCGAAGTTAAATAATAATGACTCAAGGGTGTCCAGACAGATTAATTCGAAGGCAAAAATAAATGAATTGCAATCTGTTTTACGATATAGCATTGAAGAAGTATCTTTTAACTCGAAATATTCAGACTTTGGCCCCGTACTCTTTGAAAATAATCTGTATTTTTCATCAGCCAGGGTTGTTGGATCTTTAATAGATTATAAAGATGTCCGGAAAGATGTTCCTTATCTTAATATATTTAACATTGATTTAACAGAGGTTTCTCCCCGGCCTGAATTATATTCTACTAAGGTAAATACCAATTATCATGATGGGACCATGTGTTTTACAAAAGATGGAATCGGAGTTTATTTTACAAGGAACAGTTCTGTTTTAGGATTACCAAAGAAAGGAAAAGAAAAAGTTGATAATCTGAAAATTTACTTTTCTGAAGTGAATGATGATGGTGGTTTGTCAAAACCTGTTGAGTTAGCCTTTAACAGTAACGACTATTCGTGTGGACACCCCAGCCTTTCTCCGGATGGGAAAACGCTTTATTTTGCTTCGAACATGCCCGGAGGTTATGGCAGTAGCGATATATATTATTGTAAAAAACTTGGCGAAGAATGGTCAGAACCTGTAAATATAGGTCCTGACATTAACACCGAAGGTGAAGAGATGTTTCCTTTTATTCACGAATCAGGACAGTTGTATTTTGCTTCAAACGGACATTTAAGTATAGGTGGTTTAGACCTGTTTGTAGCACTTCAATTACAGGAAGGTGCTTATAAGATAAAAAATATGGGGATTCCGTTAAATTCCGAGAAAGACGATTTTAGTCTCTATATGAAAGACGATGGTTCCGGGGGTTATTTTGCAACTAATCGTGAAGGTGGTGCAGGAGACGATGATATCTATTCGTTTAAGGTAGAAAAAAGTATCACATTTGAATTATTTTTTCAGGGAGTTGTTGTAGACAAGGTTTCATGGGACCGAATAGAACATCCGAAAATTGTTTTGCATGATTCCGTTCTAAATACACACCATGTATTAACAGCAAGCGAAAATTATGATTTTAGTGCTGAAATTGATCCGGATAAAAAATATATTTTGATTGTAGAAAAAGATGGATATTACGAAGCACGTGAAGCAATAATTCCCGGCAAAATAAAAGTAAAGAATAATACTATAAATTTTCTTGTGGAATTAAAAAAAATCCCTGATAGTATTACTGAGAATGAGCTGGCAATAGATAGTGTAGAGTCTGAAAAAAAGATCGATTTGCCAATTATTTATTATGATTATGCAAAATGGAACATTCGAAAAGATGCCGCTATAGAACTGAATAAAGTAGTGGAGTTTATGTTGGATAGTACTGAAATCATAATAGAACTGTATTCTTACTGCGATTCACGAGGTAGTGAAGTATTTAATCAAAAACTTTCTGAAAAAAGATCCAAATCAGCAGCCAATTATTTAATAAGTAAGGGTATTGACAAAAGCAGGATCACTGCAAAAGGATTTGGAGAATTAAAATTAAAAAACCACTGTGAAGACGAAACTCCTTGTTCAGAAAAAGAACATCAAGAAAACAGAAGGACAGAGGTTAAGATTGTTAGTAAATAAAATTTTACTATTATGAAAAATATAAAAGATTCTTTTAAGGTGCTAATTGTAGACGATTCTCCGGCGAATATAGAGGTTTTATATGATATCTTATCGGATTATACATGTTATGTCGCTTTATATGGAGAGATAGCACTACATTTAGCACAAAGTAAAATCCAACCGGACTTAATATTGTTAGATGTTATGATGCCTGAGATGGATGGATTTGAAGTATGTAAAAGGCTAAAAGCTAATGAGGCAACAAAAGAAATTCCGGTTATTTTTATTACATCCAAAACCGATCAGGAGAGTATAGTTAAAGGATTTGAATATGGAGCAGTAGACTATATTACAAAACCATTTAACAAAAATGAGCTTCTCTCACGAGTTTCAACACATCTGGAATTAAAACTTTCTAAGGATAAAATTAAAAAGCATAAAAATGAATTAGAAACACTTGTGGATAAACGTACAAAAGAATTGCTTGTAGCTAAAAATAGAGCTGAAGAATGTGACAAGTTAAAAACAGCATTTTTGGAAAATATGTCCCATGAAGTAAGAACACCACTTAATGTGATTTCAGGATTTTCAGAATTGTTACTTGAATCTGATATAGCTGAAAAAGACAAGAAAGAATTTAGAAAACTTATTGTACAAAATACCAATATTTTATTAAATCATATTGATAGTATTATGGATATGGCAAAGATTATATCTAATCAATTTAAAATACAAAAAGAGAAATGTAATATAGATGCAATTCTTGATGAACTTAATAAAACATTTACTAAAAAGAAATTAGACTTTAATAAAGAAAATATTGATCTTATTATATCAAAACCTAATCTGTCTGATGATCTTATTATATTAACTGATCCGGTTCGTTTAAAACAGGTTTTTTTTAATTTAATTGATAATGCCTTAAAATTTACAGACAAGGGATATATTAAGTTAGGTTATGTTTTAAATGATCAGAAAGATCAAAACATTAAATTTTTTGTTGAAGATACAGGAATAGGACTGCATCAAAAACAACACAATTATATTTTTGAATTTTTCAATAAAATTAAAAATAAGAATAAGTTATACGGTGGTTTAGGTTTAGGATTAGCAATATCTAAAGAAATAATACAATTACTAGGTGGAGAAATATGGGTAGAATCATCACCCGACAAAGGTTCAACATTCAATTTTACAATTTTATCTAAATACGTTTGCCCGAATCCTAAAATTGAAGATAAAACTTTCTTGATTAAAAGAACGCAACCATCTATGATCAACAGGTAAGTTGTTTAATAGTTTAATAGAGAGTTAATAGATTATAAAAACTTGTTAACAATATGAAAAATAAATAAATGAATATAAATGACAAAAATGAATCAGATTTATTTGTAATAGTTAATCATTGCGAATTTTCAGAAATAGAAACTACAACTGAAGAAATAATTTCTCAATGTTTGAACGAATTGAACGGTAGGGAACCTAAAGCGGGTATGTTATTTTGTGGAATAAATATGGATCATCAGTATTTAGTAACAAAAATAAACGATACCTGGCCGCAATTAGCCTTAGTTGGATGTACAACTGATGGTGAAATATCTTCGAAATTAGGTTTTAGGGATGACTCTATTGCTTTCTTGTTATTTGGAGGAAATAATGTTGACTTTACAACCGGTTTAGGAACAGATGCTGATGAAAACTTAGTAACTGCCGGTAAAAATGCTATTAAAGAAGCTCGTTCAAAAACAAAACTCAAACCATCTATTTGTTTTGTTTTTCCGCCGGGCTTGGTTATTAATTCTGATATAGTACTCAAAACAATAAAAAGATCATTAGGAGCAGATGTCCCTATTTTTGGAGCTACTGCAGCAGATCAGTGGAAATTTACCGGGACATATCAATTTTATAATAATAATGTAGTTTCAAACAGCATTCCGGTATTACTTCTATCAGGTTCATTAAATTATTCATATGCTGTTGAGAGTGGTTGTAAACTTATTGGAGATCCGGGTATTGTAACAAAATCAGATGGAGATATTTTAATTGAAATTGATGGAGAACCTGCAACTAATTTTTACAAAAAATTTTTAGGAAAAAAAGGTAAACCTAATGGAAAAAATCCATTAGCAATTGTAGATAAGAATAATGATATAATTTATATCAGAGCTACTCCGGGAAATACAAATCCTAAAACAGGATCTATTCCATTTAATGCAGAAATACCGGTTAATTCAAAAGTGCAAATTACAACTGCTTCAAAAGAAGAAATTCTTGAAGCTTGCAGGACATCAATTTTAAATGCAAAACGAGCTTATCCCGAAGGAAAAAATCCGCAAGCTGCAATATTTTTTTCATGTGCAACCAGGAAACTCGTTTTAGGACCTCATACCGTTAAAGAAATAGAGATTATCAGATCTGAAATAGTTGAAAATATACCCATAATAGGATTTTAC
The DNA here is from genome assembly GCA_030635365.1 of Bacteroidales bacterium. Classification (GTDB taxonomy): domain Bacteria; phylum Bacteroidota; class Bacteroidia; order Bacteroidales; family UBA12077; genus UBA12077. Next base: position 913 of record DAOVYZ010000180.1, on the reverse strand, counting down.
GGTTATGGTGAAATTGGACCTCGAAAAAAGAACAAAAAGAAATCAGAAATTCATAACCACACCTTTGTTTCATTATTATTGGGTGTTTAATCTTGATTTTTATAAAGTGGTAGAGTAAAACTAAAATTACTGCCCCCTGCCTTGCCGGCAGGCAGGTTGCCAACTTCGCTTTCTACCCATATTTTGCAGTCGTGTTTTTCTACAAACTCTCTGCAAAGAATTAAACCTAATCCTGCTCCTGTTTCATTTTCAGTTCCTTTTGTTGATGAATTATCCCTTATATCAAATAATTTAGATTGTATTTCGGGTGAAATACCCACTCCACTATCTTTAACAGTTATTTTTGCAATTTTTTGATTATTCTCATCTGTAATAGTTTTGGCATTTACTATAATTTCCCCTCTCTGGGGTGTAAATTTTAGAGCATTCGATATTAAGTTCCGTATAACTGTTTCTATCATATTTTTATCAGCAAATACAAACAGGTTTTCTTCTGTATTGACTGAAAATATTATATTTTTATTTTCTCTTGTTTCCTCAAACAATAAAGCTATCTCATTGATTAATGCTTTGATAGTGATTTTCTCAGGTAATAATTCAATACTTCCTGACTGAGATTGTGCCCAGACAAGTAGGTTTTCCAACAATTTATAGGTTTTTATAGAGCTGTCATTAATCAATTTTATATATCGTTCTCGTTTTTCTTCTTTATGATTTACGTGGTTTTCTAATAAAAGATTAGATAAACCTAATAATGCATTAAAAGGACTTTTTAAGTCGTGTGCAATTATTGAGAAGAATTTGTCTTTAGTAGCATTTAAAAGTTTGATTTCTTTATAGCTTTCCGATAATTTTAACATGGAAGAAACTCTGGCTTGTAGTTCAGTTTTATCGATTGGCTTTCTAATATAAT
>DAOVYZ010000408.1 GCA_030635365.1 Bacteroidales bacterium | reverse complement strand
TAATCGAAAAGTATAATAAACTGGTTAAGCCGGCAAAAAAAGATGACGAGCCCGTAGCCCAAAGTTAAATATACTGAAAATCGGCACTTTTTGTACGTAGCCGGGAGGCATCCATCCGTAAAAGTGCCTGTTTCCGTTCTTGCCTGTAACCAGCTAGTGTACAAAGAAAAATGGCTGTCCGATACTTTTTGGACAGCCCCTTCTTTAACGATAATTACACAGAATTATTCTTCTAGTCAAAATCATGATCCCTTACAGTACTACCAATGAGCGGAGGGTCATCTCCACCTTTTATTTGCATCAATTCTTCATGTTGCAAAATTTTAAGGCCATTAGGAATTTCCTGATTTACTAAATTTTTAGTTTGTAAACCCATAAAACCCCTGTTTACTTGAAAATCATTTTTTGTTTTCATACTTTTAAATTTTTAATTAATAAAAGGATTAACTATTAACAAAGATACAATTATTAAGGTATGCGATATAAATCATTGATTATCACATTTGTTACAATGCTGTTACTAAGCGGATTTACACTAAGTTATTCCCAGAATAGTAAAGATAATGCCAGGATAAAAGACTTATATGATAATGCCAAAAATTTTAATAACACGGGTAAATATTCTCTTGCAATTGACGCTTTAAAACAAGCCATTATACTTAAAGAAAAGACAAATACTGATATCCCACCTGAATACTTTAAGATTTACAATAGATTAGGAATAGCTTACAGGGCACAAGGCAATTTGCAGCAAGCAATACATTTTTATAAAGAAGCTTTAAATACTACTTCTGATGAATATAATTTATCGGTTATAAATGGAAATATTGCCAATGTTTATTCTTTAAAAGGCAACTATTTAACAGCAATAACCTATTATGAGAATTCTCTTGCGGTTTTACAGAGAAGTAAAAAGAAAAATAAATATTCTAAGATTGCAGAAAACTACCACAATCAGGGATATGCTTATAATAATCTACATAATTATCAACGTGCCAAAGAGAAATTCTTAAGGGCTATCCGGATTGCAAAACAAAATAACATATATGATATTGCAGATACCTATTACAACTGTGGTGTTGCATATAAAAGATTGGACAGCCTTGAACTAGCGGAGTATTATTTTACCAAAGCAGTTGATATAAATTTGAATGAGTACGGAGAGAATCATATAAAAACAACATTATCGTACTTATATCTGGCAGATTTCTACGCCCAAATTGGAAAGTACACAAAAGCGATCCCCATCTTCAATAAAAAAGTATGTAATAAAGGTGGCAATAAGCATCCTTATACAGCCGATTATTACCAATCTGTTGGCAATATGTATTTTTTAAAGGGAAAATACAAACATGCTCTTGAATGTTACCAGCAATCTATTGTTTCTAAAATCCTCGAATTCAATGATAGTTCCATATATAAGAATCCTTCAATGGATGCTTTACCCGATATTAAATTATTGGAGATTTTAAAATACAAAGCTCAGGCATTGGTGAAACTATCAGAGCAGGAAAACCAAAAAGATAATCTTAAAGCAGCACTTAATACATTAGAGCTTACCGTTGAATTTATCGAGCAATTACGCAAAAGCTATTTATACGAAAACTCAAAATTGATATTAGCCGAAAAAAAACATGAAACCTATATGTCCATTATAAGCATTTCATTCGCTTTAATGGATATTACAAATGACAGAACATTTGCCAATACTGCATTCAGGTATTCCGAACGCAGCAAATACGCCATTTTAAGGGAATCAATTAATGAAAACGCTGCCAGAAATATTGCATCAATACCAGATAGCATATCCATTGAGGAAAGAAGGATAAAAGAACAACTTGGAATTATTCGGAAGCAGATAGAAGATGTAAGCAAGAATATTTATCCTGACACTTTACTATTGATTGAATTAAAAGATAAACATTTTCAGTTGACCCAAAAGCAAGAAACAATAATAAAAAGCTTTGAAAGGGATTACCCTTCATATTATAAACAAAAATATAGCAACGAAGTAGTCAGCATACCTCAATTACAACAAGTAATAAATGAAAAAGAAGCTATCATTGAATATGTACTGGAAGATAGCTCGTTATATACTTTTACTATTACACAAGATACGTTTTTATTAATTAAACAAAGTGCTGACAGTGCGTTTCATTCAAGCCTTGATTTTTATAAAACTGTATTACACCGTGAGCATACATCCAGTTACAAGGCATATAGAAAAGCAGCATATAGTCTCTACAAAAAGTTAATTTCCCCAATTGAACCTTTATTGGAAGGCAAAAACCTGTTGATAATCCCGGATGGCAAAATGAATTTTATTTCTTTTGATGCGCTTATAGATAAACCTTACAGTAGTAGTGACAAGCTTGATTACCGTAAGGAGTTATACCTTATAAGAAAATACCCGATTGGTTATGCATACTCGGCTACTTTATATAAAAACAGCCTTAATAAAACTTATAAAAACCCAAAAGGATTTTTTGGTATTGCACCCGGTTATGAAAATTCAAAGGATTCATTAAGGCATATCTCAATGGGTTTAAAAAATGTAAAGCGAATTGCATTATTAACGTTAGGAAAGTCAATAACCGGAGATAGAGCAACAGAACGAAAACTTAAAAAATATTGCAGTAAGTATGATATAGTACATTTTTATGCACATGGCTTTGAAGACACGCTCAATCCTGAAAACTCCAAATTGGTTTTGTATAATGATGAAGATTCTGTAAATGATGGCTATCTATACACTTGGGAAGTATATAATATGCAATTAAATACTCAGCTTGTTGTTTTAGGCTCATGTTATTCCGGAGCAGGTAAATTATCCAAAGGAGAAGGTGTCCTTAGTATAAGCAGGAGTTTTATTTTGGCAGGTTGTAAATCTGTGATAATGTCGTTATGGTTAGCAGCGGATAAACCATCAAATGATATGCTGGATTATTTTTACCTGAATTCTTTCAAAGGTATGCGTAAAGATGAGGCATTAAGGCTTGCGAAATTAAAATACCTCGAAAAAACAAATACAATTTTAGCTCACCCGCGTTTTTGGGCAGGAATTGTTGTAAATGGGAATCAGGATGCTTTATATAAAATGTGGTACTTGAAAAGGGTATGTGTAATTTTGGGTATAGTAGGATTGTTAATTTTTATTATTAGAAAAAGAAAATCACTTTCTAAGTTTTTTTAAAATTCTTTTTGCTTTTTTATAATTATAATCCTTGTTATTAACAATAATATCAAAAGTTTCGATCGCTTTTTCGGTATTCCCTGATTTTAAATAACTAAGCCCTAAATACCATCTTATTTGTGGAAAATTTTCAAATTCCTGCTGACTTGATATTGCTTGTTCAAAATATTTTAAAGCTGTATAGTACTGGTGAACTTCCAACAAGGACAGCCCGATAAAAAAATCTCTTTCAACTTTAATTATAACGGATTCCGGTTGTTTTTTTAATAAGCGTAAAGCATTCTTAAATTCTCCATCCAGATATTTCTGTTTAGCAACATTGTAACTGCTACTATTTAATATATAATGCCCTGCATATTCGCTAAATGGGTCATAATATTTAGCATACAGCCTGTTTTCTAACGAATCTCTGTTTGATAACTGATAAGCTATTCCGGCTCCTAACAAAATAAGTATTGTAATAGATGCAGCAGCTACCCAATTCTTGTACTTTCGCTTATATGGAATCATCTTAATGGTTTCTTGCGTTTGTGGTGTTACTTCATTTTGATTACAAATTTCTTCCAGGGTATTCTTTAAATTAATACAATCTATAGAGTCATTTATTCTTTCCTGCAAATTAATGTCCTTTACCAGTTGCCTGTCTGTTTTCATCCGGCTTTCAACTTCTTCACGTTCATAAGGCAATAATTCATTTTCCACATATAAATGAGT
>DAOVYZ010000260.1 GCA_030635365.1 Bacteroidales bacterium | reverse complement strand
TACAATTTATATATCCAATTATATTATCTATGGAATCTTTGTATATTAAAATTTTAGAATGACCCGTTTCTATGAATTTTTGAGTTAAATGTTCTTTAATGTCGTTCAACTCAATTGCTATTAATTCTGTCCTTGGGATCATACATTCTCTAACCTTAATTTCTGAAAGATCAAGAGCATTTTGAAAAAATTTTATTTCTGAATCAATTTTTGTATTATTTGAAGTATGTTCTTGGTTTTCAAATACTAGTTTCTCAAGATCATTTTTATCAAAATTAATTTTATTGTATTCAACATTAATGTCATTTGTTGAATTGTTTGATTTATAAAATAGTGATATTAAGATTCGGGTAAAAGGGTATAGTAGCAGGTAAATTATAAATAAAGGAATGGCAGAAACACGAATAACTTTATTAGCAAAGTATTCTCCGAGTGTAATTATGAATAATAATAATAATATTAAACTAATTATTAATCCTGCAAGAATGATAATTGCGTAGGAAGCATTTAATGGTAGTTTATTTATTAATAATGTTATAATTGCAAGATTAATAAAATAACCAAGGTTTACAGAGATTAAAAATTGAGTAGTATTTTTACTTATAAAATTCAAGATTCTGGAATGCGAATCTACTTTTTCTTTGTCTAATTCCAGTTGAAGTTTGTTTATGGAATTAAACGCATGTCTTAGTACAAGAGAGAAGTAAAATAAAATAATTAATAACCCATATATAAACGGATCATCCATTGGAATTTTTGGTTTTATTCGATTTTCGAATTTGTTTTCTGAGTAAATACATAATAAAAGCTATAAACGAAAATATGAAAAAAATATAACTTTTTGAAAATCCTTCGTAAAATGTTTGATGTATAGCAGTAAACAAACAAAGAACTGAAGTAATTAACCAGATTATTTCAAGGCTGCGGGCAAGTTTATTTTTCATTTTTAAGACTTATTGTTCCGGAGGTTTGTTTAATTTTCCAATTTGACATGTCCTGATTGGCTTCGAAACCCTTACCGTGTATTACACCGTCTTTATTTGTAATTCTTACATATCGGTCAGAATATATCTTTCCGGTTTCTTCATTCCAAACTAAATATTCTGTATTTAATGTATCACCTTCTTCCGCATTTACTGATACTACATCATTCTCAGCAGTCCATAATCTTTTTGTTTCATCATAGATACAATAATTTGCTTTAATAAATGAACTTGGCTTTTGTAGTGAGTCGTAAAATTCTACATATAGCCCTTTTGGGAATTCGGTATAAGGTTCTTCTTTGTTTAGATACCTATTGATTTCTTTTGATAATATTTTTACCTGTATTAATGCATTTTTACTGTAAATGATTTCTGTGTTTGTAACTGACATGGTTGGAGCATCCAATTCACTTGTAATTGCATTAATTTTTTCAATATTGCCATGTTCACAAGAAGCAAAAAGAATAATAATTCCTGTAATTACAGGAATTATTATTCTTTTAACGTAATTTTTATTAAAAAAACTATCTAGCTCTAACTTTTGTTTTTTCATTTATCCAACATCCTACTGTATATATATCACCTTGTTTATAATTATAAAAGAATATAGTTTCATTATCAGGGAAATGTGGCCTGTATGTTTCAATAAATTTATTTGCGTTCTCTGTTAATTCAGGATCAATAGTTTTTGCTTTCAAAAATTTGTCAACAGCAACCCAATAAACAGCTTTTTGATGAAATTCTTCTTCACCACAAGTTTTACTTGCTGCAGCATAAATATTACCAATTAATAAATATGGGTAACCACTTGCCGGGTCTAATTCAATAGAATTTAAAGCATATGTCCTGGCTTGTGATAAATTACCTAAACGACGAATTACATCTCCTAACTCAAGGTAGAAGTTAGCTTTTCTTTTATCATCTACTTCTAATTCAATAGCTTGTTTATAATACCTAGCTGCTTCTTCTAATTTTTTATTTTTGTTTGATAATTTAGCAAGTTCAGATGCTAAATCAGCAGTTGGGGCTAATGAGTTTAACTTGTTAATCAATGCAAAGAATAGTTTTTCTTCATTACATCCTGTTGCCCTAAGTAATGTTGTTGATTTATTTAAGAATTCTATACCCTCTGGAGTTTCTTCAAATTTTTTAGTATATAAAGGCACTAAATTTTCACATTGGGCAGCTCCACTTTCTTCAAATATCTTATCGATGGAAGGTTTTGCTTTCTCCATATTTTGCCACCCCTTCTTTTTATTTGTAATTACGTATTCAGCTATTTCATAAATTATAGAATAATCTTCAACAACCTGCTCTCCTTCAATTTCACCTGCTTTAAATAATGAACTTGATGTTTGCATACATGTTAGTACAGCAGGTGCACTACTTTTATATTTTTGCAATTCTATAGATTTTTTTAAAAAGCTATAGCCTATTTTAAAATTTTCTGCATTTCTTTCAGAATATTTCAAGAAATCAAGGCCTTTATAACCTAATACTTTGCCTTTTTCGTTATAATTCTTCATTCTTTTATCATGTATTCGCATCATGCTATCAATAAGAACTTTCTTTTGTTCAGTATCTTGCTCTTTCTTAATAACGCCACTTATCATTTTGATTCCATCTATATAAATATATTTAGTTGCTTTTGGGCATTCTGAGTATACTATTATCCATGGTTCTAATGCAAGTTCATAATTTTTTTGTTTTGCATATTCTCTATATAAAGACAAATTTTTAATACACCTTATGCTGTCCTCACCATGTCCAAACCTGGAGCCATCTTCAGCACCTTTTTGCCCAAAGACAATACTGATGGCAAGTACCACGAAAATGGTTGTTAAAATCCCTTTTGCTATTGTTCTCATTTTATTATGTTTTAATTATTGAAATTTACGTTTTATAAACCAGAAATCGTATAATGTTAAATTAATTCCAACCTGTGTGTAATTTTCTTCTACAAGTCCGCTATTAGTTGTACCTCTTTTTCCAAATGTACACGATATATTTAAACTTGTCTTGTAGTTGTGCACTGGTAAACCAAGTCCAAATGTTATGCCATAATTTTTGATTTGGTCATTGTCAAATTTTATATAACTGTTGTTATAGTAAAATCCGGCTCTATAATTTATTTTTTTAAAATAGTTTCTAAGTGTATAAAAGTCTGGTATATATTCAATTCCAAAATTGTAGGATATATCTTTCCCAAAATTGTCATTTATATTCAAAGATTCTATGTTCGACCAGTCTTGCGATGAATAATCAAAACCAACAACTAGTTTGTTTTTAATTCCTGCAGTAAATCCTATGCTGTATCTTGAGGGTACTTCTATCTTGAAATTATTATCAACTGATGAAGTTATTGTATCAAACCTACTTCCATAATATGCCAAATAATCAACAACGTTTATTCTATAATTATTGCTATAATTTTCTGTCATTAAAACTGCGGTCTCTTTCGTTGAATTAAAGTCTATTTTGTTTGAATAAGTGAGTCCAACTACATAAAAATATTTTTCTTTAAAAGTGTCATAGTATTGTAAACCAAAATCGAATGCAACTTTTTTAACAGATATTTTATCAATAACAACAGTTTCGTAACTATTTATAATATCAAGATATGTCTGATTATATCTTTCAAGTGAGCCAAACAAATAATTAAAGTTAAAACCAATTGACAAGCTATTTAATATTTTAAACGAGTTACTTATATAAAGTTGATTTATTCCTCCATCACCAAGGTAATCATAATGCATATTAACCGTATCATTTCCACTAAATACTTCTGTTTGTTGAATATTGTAACCTATTTTAGAATAAGGTGTAATCCCAAAACCTCCATACCACCATCGCTTTATTGGAAATGAAAACGCCATGTGGTCAAAGGTAAAATCTTTAGATTTGGCAGTTGTTGTATTAGACTCTAGATCTTTAAATGTTCCGTTAATTCCCAGATCAAAAATAAATGACATTGTATCTTGTCCACTCATCGCAGCAGGATTAATGTAATTAATTTGATTTTTTGTTCTTAATCCTGTTGCCAAACCTCCCATAGCTTTGCTATGATTGAATCCATAACGGCTAATTTCTCCAATCCCAAATCTTGAATATGGTGAATTAATACTGGTCTGGCTATATAACCTTGCAATGCTTACTGCAATTATTCCAACTATTAAAAGATATTTCTTTATCATTTCGCTTTATTGTGTTCTAGAACTTGGTTTAATCCAATAAAATTTAAATTCAAATTTACAAAGATGGTATTTTTTAGCTTTTTATCAAAAAAAATAGCATCACCTCCCGTTAAAATTAATTTTAAGTCATTAAACTTATCTTTTAGATTTGTTATATAATTATCAATTTCAAATATAATCCCATTTTGAACTCCTGATATTATTGCTTCATCAGTATTGTCGGAAATTATTTTAAAGTGGTTGCTTTTACTAAGTAATGGTAATTTATCAGTAAAATGATTCAATGCTTTAAATCTCATTTCTAATCCGGGTGAAATTGTTCCTCCCAGATATTGATTATTGCTATTTACTAAATCATAAGTAATAGCAGTACCCATATCAATCACCAAAACGTTGTTTTCAGGATAAATATTGTTTGCCCCAATAATAGCTATTAATCTGTCTTTTCCTAAAGTAGTTTTAGTTTTATACAAATTTTCAATTGGGATTTGAGTATTTTCATCGAATTCAATAAAATGTTCTAGATTATTATTGAAAAAAGAATATATGTCTTGATGTAAATTTCTAACCGAGGAAAGGATAGCTTGTTTTATTGAATATTTTGCAAGAGTTCTTTTTACTATTGATTCTGAAAATTGATCTTCAATTATGATATCAATAATTTTATTATTATCAAATACCGCTAATTTGCTTCTCGTATTTCCAATATCAATGGTTAGGTTCATTGAGTATGATTATTAGCTCGTAAAAGTATGAAAATATTCCATTTATTATGATTAAATAGATTAACAATACCCTATTATTAAATTATTTCTATTAATTGTATGGCTTGTTTTACACTATTTGTTGAGACAAAGCTCATTGTGAGTTTATTATTTGTTTCTTTCATTTTTATATTTTCAGGATTTTGCTGAACAAAATTTAGAATCCTTAAAAAAACTTCTGATTTATAGTATGGTGAATCTTGATTGCTCATAAAATGTGCAACCATCCTTTCATTTTTAATAATAATCTTTTCAAAGCCTAAATTTATTGCTAACCATCTTAAACGTACAATATTCATTAGTTCAATTGTTTGTACAGGAACCGTCCCAAAGCGATCTTTTAATTGATTTTCAAAATCAATAAGCTTTTCTTCTGTATCAATATTATCTAATTCTCGATATAATCTTATTCTTTCCGAAATATTGTTAATGTAATTATCAGGGAAAAGTAGTTCCAGGTCAGTATCAATCTGACAATCTTTTATAAATCTTTGTTGAGTAATTTGTTTTTCAATTTCTATATTTTGCTCTTCTTCAAGGAGCTCCTGAAAAGAAGACTCTTTTAATTCCAGTATCGCTTCATTTAAAATACGATGATAAGTTTCAAAACCTATATCAGTAATAAAACCACTTTGTTCTGC
>DAOVYZ010000137.1 GCA_030635365.1 Bacteroidales bacterium | reverse complement strand
GTACGGTGTTAAGAAATTGTTATTTTTAGGATCATCATGCATTTATCCCAAGAATTGCCCACAACCAATGAAAGAAGAATATTTGTTAACAGATACTCTTGAATACACGAATGAACCCTATGCTATCGCAAAAATTGCAGGAATAAAAATGTGCGAATCGTATAATATTCAATATGGCACTAATTTTATTTTGGTAATGCCTACCAACCTTTACGGGCCTAATGATAACTATGATTTAGAGAAGTCCCATGTCTTGCCAGCCATCATCCGAAAAATGCATCTGGGTAAATGCTTAATGGAAAACAATTGGGATGCTATTAGGGCAGATTTAAATAAATTACCAATAGAAGGAATTAATGGAAAGGCATCACAGTCGAATATTTTAGAAAAACTTACAAAATATGGTATAGAGCTAACAGCTAATAACCGAAAGTCAATAGCTAATATTACTTTATGGGGTACGGGAAAACCTCGTCGAGAATTCTTGCATTCTGACGATTTAGCAGATGCTTGCATATTCTTAATGGAAAATATTAATTATGACGATTTAATTGAAGGTAAAGGAGAAGTAAGAAATACTCATATTAATATTGGAGTTGGCAAAGATATTTCAATTGCAGAATTAGCGGATTTGGTTGCAGAGATAGTTGGCTTTCAGGGAGAGGTGATTTGGGATAATTCAAAACCTGATGGAACTTATCAGAAATTATTAGATGTGAGTAAATTGAAAGACTTGGGTTGGAAAGAGAAAAAATATTTGAATAATGGTATTTCTGAAATATTTCACCACTATATATCACAATAATGCAGATTACTATTAGTTTTTCCTAATCTGATTAATTATTTCCTACGGTCATGAAATAAGTTCATAAGTTTTTGTTTCGCATGGCTATGATATAAATAAATATTGATTTTAGTGTAGTGTTCTTGCCTGCTGGCAAGCAGGTTGGTGTCTTTGTGGTTATTCTTTTTGCCACTAAAACACTAAATCTCTAAGTATCACAAAAAAAGTATAACCACATTAGTTTAAATCACAGCCTTTCGTATTTAATATTAGGAGTCGGTAAAGATATTTAAGCCACCCAAAAGCATTACTATTTGTATTTATAAATAACAGATAGTATGACTAATTGTAATATATTTTATAAAATAGCAATACTTATCGTATCTTTGTTGTATGTTTACTCGTGATTTGTACTCTGAATTAGAAGAATCGTTAAAAGTAAAGCAGGTTATAGCTATTACAGGTTTAAGGAGAGTTGGGAAAACAACAGCTTTACAATTTCTGTTTAATAGGGTTGAAAGTAGTAATAAAGTATTTTTGGATCTTGAAAAAATCGAATTTCGTTATATATTTAATGTTGAAAAATATGATGAAATAATTACATCGCTTGAGATAGAGGGAATTGATTTTCAAGAAAAAGCTTATATTTTTTTAGACGAGATACAGCTAATTATCAATATTACAAGCTTTATAAAATATGTTTATGATCATTATAATGTAAAGTTTGTTGTTAGCGGGTCAAGTTCTTTTTATATGAAAGGTGCTTTTAGTGAAAGTCTGGCAGGTAGAAAACGAATTTATGAATTATGGCCTTTGAGTTTTGGTGAATTTTTGCAATTTAATAATGTAAAAACAAAATTGCCTGCTTTTAATTTAAAAAAAACAAATCAAAATTTCATTTCAAAATACCAGAGATTATATCGTGAATATTTGCAATTTGGAGGATTCCCTGAAGTTGTGTTGTCAAAAAGTATAAAAGAGAAGCAAGCTTTATTAAAGGATATTACAGACTCATATATAAAATTTGACATCCTGTTTTTATCTGATTTTACAAATGCAGATGAATTATATAAGGTGATAAAATTGTTAAGTTCAAGAGTTGGAAGTAAAATTGATTACACAAAACTTTCGAGTATAATTGGAATTAACCGACATAAGATTAAGGAGTATCTCCTTTTTTTAGAAAACACCTATTTTATAAAACTAATTAAACCTTTTGTAACTAATAAGGACAGAGAAATTGCTCTCCAAAGTAAACTCTATTTTTCTGATAATGGTATTTTAAACACATTTGCAAATATTAGCAGTGGTGCTGTTTTTGAAAATGCAATAGCAAATCAATTAAGTTTGAAAGGTAAATTAAACTATTATGCAAAAAAAACAGGTCAGGAGATAGATTTTATTATCGATGAAAAAGTTGCAATAGAGGTAAAAGAGACACCTACGTCAAGTGACTTGAAAATTGTAGTCAGGCGAGCAAAAAGTATAAATATACATGAAGCCGCTTTGGTTGGTTTAGAAGTTGCGGGTAGTGGGTTTGATGATTTTATATTTGGAGGAGCGATTTATTAATTTAGAATTAGCGAAATGTGTTTTTCTAATGGGAAATGTTAACTTCACTGTTTTAACAAAAGTTTTTTAGTAAAAAGATTAAATAATGGAAGAGCAAGAAAAAATAAAAAAAGTATCGTATTATCGTAAACCTGATGATTTAACTCTCGAACAGTGGCAAATAGCTTTGCGCCAGCAATTCGCATTAAAACAAGATTTTACTGTAAAAAACACTACTGATGATAAAGTTTTTTCAGACTTTTTAGTCTTTAATCCTAAAAGTGAAAAGGAGTATAAAGTAGCCATTAGAAGTTATGAGTTTGGATTAAACTTTTGTTCATGCCCCGATTTTAAAACAAATGGATTAGGCACATGTAAGCATATTGAATATGTTTTACATCAATTAAAAGAGGATAAAACAAATGATAAAGAGTGGGAAAGAGGTTATAAACCATCTTATTCATCAATAAGTTTGAAATATGGATTAAACAGAAAAGTGTTTTTGCGAATAGGAGAAGATAACAGGGATGATTTTAAAGCAATTGCCAAAGATTTTTTCGACGAAAATAACTTTCTTAAAGAGGATAAATTTGTAGTTTTTGAACAGTTTTTGGATAAAGCTTATGGCTTAGACCAAAACTTTAGAGTTTATGATGATGCTCGTGATTTTATTATCAATATAATAGATAAAGAAAACAGAATAAGAATAATTGACAGGTTTTTTTCTAATGGTAATGCGGATAAAGCTTTTAAGCGATTTGTAAATGCCGATTTATATCCATATCAAAAAGAAGGAGTATTATTTTCTGCAAAAGCAGGCAGAGTGCTTATTGCTGATGATATGGGATTAGGTAAAACCATACAAGCCATTACCACAACTGAGATTTGGGCTAAGCATTTTGGTGTTAGCAATGTTTTAATAATTGCCCCTACATCATTAAAATATCAATGGAAAAGCGAAATAAATAAATTTAGCGATAGAGATGTCAGGGTAATTGAAGGTGCTTTAGATAAAAGGATACCTCAATATAAAGAAAAAGAGTTTTATAAAATTGCAAGTTACGGTGTTGCATTAAATGATATAAACCATATCAATGCATCCGATTTTGATTTAATAATTCTTGATGAAGCTCAAAAAATTAAAAACTGGCAAACTAAAACAGCCCAAAATATTAAAAGATTAAAATCGGATTTTGCAATTGTAATGACCGGGACACCTCTTGAAAATAAGATTGAAGAACTTCATTCCATTGTTGCATTTCTTGATCCTTATCGCCTTGGAGCACTTTTTCGATTTCTTGACAGGCATCAATTAAAAGACGAAACAGGAAAAGTAATAGGTTATGATAATCTGAATGAAATTGGTAATGTGCTTGATGGTATGTTGCTTCGTCGTACAAAGGCAACAATAAAAGGCCAATTGCCGGAAAGAACCGATAAAAATTATTTTATTGATATTACTGAAGAGCAACGAGAAATACATGATGATTATGATTCAATTGTTGTTAGAATTGTCGCAAAATGGCGTCGTTACGGATTTTTATCAGAAAAAGACAGGCAACGACTTTTGATATCGCTTGGTTGTATGCGTATGGTAAGCGATAGTACATATATTCTGGATCAAAAAACTCGTCACGATAATAAAATTACAGAACTTGTTGAAATACTGAAAGATATTTTTGAAACATCAGAAAACAAGGTCGTAATTTTTAGCCAATGGGAGCGAATGACCCGGCTTGTAGCACGCGAACTACGAGATATGAATATTGAGTATGAATATCTTTTTGGAGGAGTACCAAGCAAAAAAAGAAAAGGCTTGATTGATAATTTCAATAATGATAAAAACAAACGGGTATTTTTATCTACTGATGCCGGTGGCGTAGGGCTGAACCTGCAAACAGCAAATATTGTTATTAATTTAGATTTACCATGGAATCCGGCTGTGTTGGAACAACGCATAGGGCGTGTTCATCGTCTTGGCCAGAAAGAGAATGTACAAGTTATAAATCTCATTTCTAAAAATACAATAGAACATAAAATACTTGGAACACTAAGCTTTAAAAAATCAACTTTTGATGGTGTGCTTGATGGGGGCGAAAACCGTGTAATAATGGGCGAGAGTAAGTTTAAAAAACTTATGAATGCTGTTGAAGATCTTAATGATGAAGAGATAAATGAATATGTTAATGAAGATAATGAAAGTTCAGAAGCATCAAAAAAGAAAGTTTCAGATGAATTAAAAGATTCTACACAAGAAACACCTGTAGAGCATAAGTCCAGGGAAAGAATATCTTCACATGGAAACCAGGAAAATAGCGTTATAAATGAACCAAAACAAGAAGTAAATGAACTATTTAATTCTGGCCTCGACTTTTTTGAGAAAATAGGGTCGGCATTTAATAAATTGCAAACAGGCGAAATTAAGGTAGAAGATTTTGTCGAAAAAGATGAAAAGACAGGGCAAACATCGCTGAAAATTCCTATTAAAGATGCAGAAACAGTAACAAATGCAATAAATAGTATTGCAAATCTTTTTAATACTTTTGTCAAAAAATAAAATCTATACAAAATTTATTTACAATTGCAAATGTGTATCGAATTTAGTATTTTGATGAAAGACTAACTAATTTAAGAAAATGTATAAAAAATATCAGGTAAGATTAATATGAACGATCCTGAAATAAAAGCATTTATTATTGAGAACAAGGATTTATTTTGGTATACCCCCGATAATAAAAAGGAGGATATTAGCCTTGATTTACTGGTCGAGACAATACTGAATTACGGAAGTTTGGATAATATTAGAAAACTAATCAAGATATTAGGGATTAAGGAGGTTTCAAATATTTTTTTTAACACAGGCGGAAGAAAAAAATTAAACTATTATCCGGAAGTATATAATTTTTTCTCAATTTATTTTACCAGAAATGCACAAAGAGATACTATCTGAAAATCAACTTGATCTTTTACCCCTGGTAAAACAATTTATATGGGAATATTGCCTTGTTGGGGGAACTGCGATTGCTTTGCATATTGGGCACAGGCGTTCTATTGATTTTGATTTGTTCAAATATAGTATGTTAAAACACAAAGATATCTTGTCAAAGGTTTCTGCATCAGGTTATTCATATTCAATTACCAGGAGGGTTGAAGAGCAGATGAATATACTTATACATGGTGTCAAGTTTACATTCTTTGAGTACCCTTTTAAAATAGAAGTAAAATATACATTTGAAGATAATATAAGAGTGCCGGGACTTTTAGATTTATCAGCAATGAAGGCTTATGCTCTTGGACGCAGGTCAAAATGGAAAGATTATGTTGACCTTTATTTTATTTTGAAAAATTATTATTCAATAGAACAGATATCCGACAGGGCAAATGAAATATATGATCAACTTTTTTCAGAAAAACTTTTTCGGGCTCAACTTTGTTATTTTGATGATATTGACCATACAGAGCAGATAGATTATATTGTTACTCCTGTTTCAGGTGATGAAATAAAATCTTTTTTGACGGATAAAGCTACACAAATTAACATATAATGGATACTATAATTAGTGTCTGTCCATAAAGTCCGAGATAAAAAATAAATATTAAAAATCACAAATGACAAGTACCAAAATACAAATAAATCTCAATGACTGAAATCTCAATATTCAAAACAGTTTTGAACATTTGATTATTGATTTTTGGGATTTATTTGTCATTTGTTTTTTGTTATTTGGTGCTTTAATTCAAAAAATGTTTGACTTTATGGACAGACACTAATTAGTGCCTGTCCATAAAGTCAAGAGTTTGGACTAGAAAGTTTGTTTTCAAGGCTTGCGAAATTATAAAAAGGCTAAGTTTACTGGTGTAAATGGGTGTTTTTATAATGAGCGTAACGAAGAAAACAGACTTTATAGACAAACTCTAATTAGAATGACAGAAACAGAAGCTCGTCAGATAATAAAAGAAGATAATGATTTTGGCGATGATGGGAAACTACGAGATGATTTTGAGGATGATGTAAATGATGATGGCGAACAATATCTTGACGATAATACGGATGAAGCGACTAATATTGTGGATGAACATGGTGATGATTAGTTGAATCATAAAATTATTTTTTTAATTATTGAGGTCAATAATACGATTTGACATTCTATTCAATTAAATCCCTAATATTAATTGAAACATAAAATCTTTTTACATACATTTGTATCGGATAAAGCTTAAAACAATGAAAACATTAATTACTTCAGTCGCCACAATGGCATTTATTTTTTAAAACAGAATTTTAAAAAATACCTTTTTTACTTGAAATAATCATTTGTTTTATCCTTTTACTTTTAAATCATGTCAGAAAAAATAATAATGTCAATATATAATAAGTATATATCAAAGAATAATATTAAATCTTTATGGAGAGATATTCGAGAATCAATTTCAGGAACTAGCAAGGATTTTACTACAACCAAATTAAGTAAAGCAATTCTTCTATTGGCTATTCCTATGGTTTTGGAAATGTTGATGGAGTCTGTATTCGCTATAGTAGATATATTTTTTGTATCTAAATTGGGTCATGATGCGGTGGCGACAGTAGGAATAACGGAATCGTTACTTACAATAATATATGCGATTGGAATGGGACTCAGTATGGGTACTACAGCCTTAGTCGCAAGAAGAATTGGAGAGAGAAAACCTTATCGGGCATCGGTTGCTGCCGTACAATCAATTATTATAGGAGCATTAGCGTCATTAATAATTGGAATTCCGGGAATGATATTCGCAAAAGATTTATTGAAATTAATGGGTGCTAATAGTAATATGATTGAAACCGGATTTTTATATACTTCCATATTATTAGGTAGTAATATAATAATAATGCTACTATTTATTATAAATGCAGTATTTAGAAGTTCGGGTGATGCAGCGGTATCTATGAGGGTATTATGGTTAGCAAATATTATAAATATAATACTTGACCCTATTTTAATTTTTGGTTTTGGCCCAATTCCGGCATTAGGAATTAAAGGGGCTGCTATAGCAACAACAATTGGTAGAGGGATAGCTGTGATATATCAATTTTATCTTTTAATTAAAGGCAATGGAAGAATTAAGATTTTCAAACGAGCAATGAAGCTGAATATTAATGTTATGCTCAATTTGATCAAAATATCAATGGGAGGTATTGGGCAATCAATAATTGCAACATCAAGCTGGATTGGACTGGTAAGGATAATAGCAGTTTTTGGAAGTACAGCTTTAGCAGGGTATACTATTGCTATACGAATAATTATATTTGTTATACTTCCATCGTGGGGGATAAGTAATGCTGCAGCAACCTTAGTAGGTCAGAATTTGGGTGCGAAAAAGCCTGAGCGAGCGGAACGAGCTGTTTGGATAACCGGCTATATTAATATGGCACTATTAGGTATTGTGTCTATAATTCTTATTCTTGAGCCACATTTTTTTATACGATTATTTATAGATAACGTAGATGTTATAAATACCGGTGCTAAAGGATTAAGAATTGTAAGTTTTGGATTTATTTTTTATGCCATGGGGATGGTAATGATACAATCTTTTAATGGTGCTGGTGATACAAAAACACCTACAAAAATAAATTTGATATGTTTTTGGATAATAGAGATACCATTAGCATATTTCTTGTCAAAGATAAATGGTGTTGACGAATATGGAGTTTATATTGCATTAATTATTGCGGAATCAATATTGACAATTATTGCGGTGTGGTTATTCAAAAAAGGTAAATGGAAAACTAAGATATTATAAATATTAAATGAGGCTGTCCAAAAAGTCTTTGTGTGCCTTTGCGTTTCCTTTGCGCTACTTTGTGGTATAATGACAAAATGTTGTTACACAGAGTTTCACAAAGAAGACCCAAAGTTTCGCAAAGTAG
>DAOVYZ010000250.1 GCA_030635365.1 Bacteroidales bacterium | reverse complement strand
GGATAAAAAGAATATTTTGCCCTTTTCCTAATTTCCCTTTTCTGCAATAATCTATAAGTGCTGCCGCAGCTTTACCGGAGTATACATAATCGAGTAAGACTCCTTCGTGTTTTGCAAAAAACGATATTGCTTCTTCTCCACTTTCTGTTTTTGCTCCATAACATTCACCTATAAATGTATCATCAACATGAACCAAATCGGCGGAAACTTTACATCCCATTTGTTCTGTTGCCTGGTTAGCCAAATCTAAAACTATATCGGATAGTTCTAACTTACCCCTGCCAACACTTATTCCTATTATTTTATTATCTACACCTTCCAATGCTTTCCCTGCTACTAATCCTGCCTGAGTTCCTCCCGAACCTGAAGCATGAATTATTGTATCAAAATGTATATTGTTGTTTTGCTCGTAATCGATAATTTCCTTGAAAGCTTCAATATATCCTAAAATACCAATACTTGTCGAACCGCCTGAAGGCATGTTGTAAACTTTTTTTCCCTTTTTAATAAGCTCTTGTTCCAGTTTTTTGGCATTCTCTAACAAAACATTATCATCATCAGTATCCACATGATGAATTCTAGCATTGAACATATGATCTACCAATAAATTACCAGTTGGTACATCGGGTTTACTCCCTGCTAATACCAAATTTACTTCTAAACCATTAACAATACCAGCCCCCGCTGTCATTCTACAAAAATTCGATTGATTTGAACCTATGCCAATTAATGTATTAGACTTTTGCTCTAAGGCATCGGCAATTAAATAATCGAGTTTACGCGTTTTATTTCCTCCAAAAGCAAAACCGGTTAGATCGTCTCGCATGCAGTAAATGTTGACATTTAATAATTTTGATATTTTGTTAAGCCTTTGAATAGGTGTTGGGATTACAGACATATTTAATTTGGGGTATGCCTTAAGTAGTTTACTTATCATAGTTATTTACTTATTATTAGAATATTCAGGAAATTAAGAACAAATATAATTTATAATTTTGTAAATTCGGGATTCTAGATATAGATATAAACAATTTTGGATTCTGGTCAATCTTACCTTCAGTAATAGCAATAATACTAGTATTATGAACAAAGCAAGTATATTTATCTTTACTGTTTGGAATATGGTTGGGATGGATAATAATATCCCGTGGAAATATTCTTGAAGGCACATTTTGGGGCATTACTATAATTTATAATACCACTTTATACTCTATATTTTTCGCACTTGCAAGCACTATTTAACTCCTAAAAAGTCATTATGTAAAAATGATGATAATAAAAAATTAGGATCTTCAATTCCAAGTTTTTTACGTAAACGGCTTCTGGCAACACTAATACTTTTTTCACTTTGTAACGTGACATTTGAAATTTCTTTGATTTTTAAATTTAATTGTGAAAATATGCATAAACGAATCTCATTATGAGTTAAATTAGCGTACTTAGTTGTTAACCATTTTTTAAATCCGGGTGTCACTTTATTAAAATATATCTCAAATTCATTCCAAATTTGAACATTTGAATTGAATTTTATCTCACTAATCATCTCCTGTATATCATTACGGACTTCATCTCCATGCCTTCCTCTTGTTTTTATCTTAAACCGCAACGATTGCATTTTCTCAAGTATTTTTTGATTTAATTGATTTCCCTGAAAAATCTGAAATACTTTAACAGCTAATTCTCTTTTTTTGTATTCCAGGCTTTGTTTTATTTTTGCATTCTTTCTTCTCTCAAGTTCTTTCTCCTGTTCATGAATTAATTGTTGTTGATAGCGCAATTCTTCCGAAGTATTTTTAATTACTTTGTATTTTCTGTAAATTATCATAACAAATATTAGCACCTGTATCATTATGAAAACAGTTAGCCAAATTATAATTATGTTTTTTTTAATTTTTAATGATTTAATTTCATTTTCCTTTTTCAAAGCTTGTTTTTCCTTTTCTTGTACAGCATTATCAGATTCAATCTGAAGATTATGGGTTTTATTAAAATGCTCAACAGAACAAACTGAATCTGTAAAATCTATATATTCTTCCTGTAGTTTATACGCCTTATCATATTGTTTAAGTTCTCCATATATATAGCTTAAGATATTTTTTGCACTGTATTTCAGGTACTGATCATCTCTTGCAATATAATCACTGCACTTTTTTAAAATCTGTATTGCTTTATTGTATTCTTTTTTATCAACCCAGATAATAGCTTCCTGAAAATCACATTCAAGAATCCTCAAAGAATCATTTAATTCCTCATATACATTTTTTGCCTTTTTTATAAATACTAAAGCATTATTTATATCATTACTTTCAAAAAATATTAATCCTTTAAAGAAATACATTCCGGCCTCACCATACTTATCACCAATCTCTATAAAATTAAATACTGCTTTATCAACAGTATTTAATGCTGTCGCGAAAAGCCCTTCACCTAACAAAACAATACCCAATCCATTTTGAGACTTGGCTAAAAGTTCTTTATCATTTATTTGCCTGGCTAACTCAAGTGATTTTGAAAAAAAAAATTTTGCTTGCGTGTTATTACAATAATATTGACTAATGGCTCCTTTTAAAAGGTAATATTCACTAATCCCTCTTTTATAGTTATTACTTTCTGACAAATCATACGCTTTATAAATATAATGGTATGCACTATCATACTGACTCAAATAAAAATAATGCATATAACCCAACAGATTCATGACATCAATTTCACTCTTAACATATCCTGAATCCCTTGCAATTTTTAAAGCATTTGTGGCTAAACCTATGGAATACTTATAATTTTTGTGTTTTTGAAAATGTGCACTGTCAATAAGCCTGTCTACATAAGAAGTGTCTTGGGTATATGCTTTTGAGGAAAACACAAAAATTGCAACAGTAATTAACAAACAATACTTAAATAAATGTTTTACATGTTTCATATGCATAAATTTTAATTTTCGGTTATCGTATGCCTATACCGCCTGTAGCTAAAGAATTCCCCATAAATTTTTTACAGACGTTTTATTAATAACATAATTCTGTAATTTTTATAATATGTTAGAAACAATGTTGTAACAAATCAATGTGATTAAATTATTGATATCTTATCATTATAAAAACAGTCAGATTTCTTTTCTCGCCGATTTTTCAGCAATTTTTCGCTAAACTAAAACTCAATACATTAAAAAATCTGCGTGAATTTGTGAGTTGACCTGTGCTACATCTGCGAGAAAAAATATTAATATAAGACTGATTAGTTATACAATATTAAAAATTTTAAATTTTAATCCCAAAATATAACAACTAAAAAAAACTTACTGCTATTCACTATTTGTTTGTGGTTTGTATTGTATATATGTTCTTTATATAGCTTTGTAGAGTAATTGTAGATGTCGCTTTTGTCAAAAAAAATCATTAATCAAAAGAATTCCTTTAGGCTCTGCCTCGGGGTATGGAGGAGAGTTTGAAAACCTTAAGTTTTCATGACACTTTGAAAAGGCATTTTTTGTTAAATGAATGATCATATACTAAAGAGATGTTGTTGTATCATTTAGTTTTTTCCAGTAAAATATAGGAAGGGAGCAATAGTATGGTTTATAGGAGAAAGCTTAAAAGATATTTGTATGGAAATATCAGAACGATATGAAATAAACTTTGTTGAAATAGGTTATGAGTCTGATTATGGTTACTTCTTAGTGCAAAGTATTGTATTCCAACGAGACCGGTGTCCGAAATTACAAGGAAATTAAAAAGCATAACCGCAAAACAGTTGCTTCAAAAATACCCCGAGATAAAAGCAAAATTATGGGAAGGTAATTTTTGAACAAGTGGATACTATGCTAACGCTGTCAGGCAGTACGGAAATGAAGAAATAATAAAAAGATATATTGAAAATCAAGGAAAAAACAAGAATACAAGAAGGTTCATGATGGATAATTCACTCTTTTTTGATACTTCGAGGCTCTGTCTCGGAGTAGTTCATTTTCAACACCCTCAAATGTATGATCGCAATACAAATTGTATATCAGAAATTTATACCAATTCGTTGCCATTTATTATGCTTACTTTACTTCTTATTTTTTTGTTAACCGTTTTTATGCGTCCTATTTTGCAATTTAAATTTAAACCTAATATTAACTAAAATTTAAAACCTTATGAAAAAATTAATTTTTACATTATTAACAATTATTTTTAGTTTTACCCTCTTAATGGGGCAAATTGAAACAGTAACCATATTCCCTTTTACGGAATTGGAAAGCAAAGAAGCATACAATGAGGAAATTACACAACTTGTTACAAATAATTTTGATTTGGACAAAGAAAGTTGTGAATTCCACAGATCAAGTGTTAAAGTAATTACAAACGGAAAAAGAATTACAAGCCTTGTTGTATATTTAATGTATAAAGACAAGTATTCTGTTGCGACTGCAAAAATTTATGTGGACGAAAATATGAATGCAAGCAAGGTTGTACTTGACTATGTTGAAACCGAAAAAGATTTCGCAGATATTGTTGTATCTGATGAAAAAGGCACATGCCCTGATCAAAATGTTCAGATGGTATTTTCATCTATGGAAACAAGCATTTCTACAGCAATGAATGCCCTGGATTATTTAGAGCAAAAAGCTAAAGACAAAGGGTATAACGTAAAAATTTTAAAAGGAAATGCCGAAAACAAAACAGCAATAAAAAATTGGCTTGCTTGCAACAACCTTATTCTTTTTGGGCGTATTGGCCATGGAATGCCAAGTTATATAGTAGTTAGTGATGGTAATCTGACTTACACAGATTTTCAACAATTACCTGATAATTCATTAAATAATAAAGTATTGTATTTTAACTCATGCCAGGTGCATAATTCCCCATTACAACCTGCAATTGTTGGTAGAGGGGTTCAAAAATTTATCGGAGGTAAGAGTAATTTATCTATAGGGCCTTCTGAAAATGTTTTTAAATGCTGGTTTGACAAAGTAACTGCAACTCCAAAACAAGCAATAACAGCATCTGTAACCTCTTGTGACAACGGACCTGATGTATATGGAGTATCAGGAAACGGTTCTGATTATTTAGGTGGCGGAGGTACAACACCTACCAATTATTGCACTGCAACAAGTGATAATGCTAATGAAGAATGGATTTCTAAAGTTCAAATCGGATCTAACACAAAAACATCAAATAAGTCAAAATACTCTGACTTTACAAGTACTACATTTAACCTGTCTACAGGGTCAAATAGTGTTACATTAACTCCAAGCTTCTCAGGATCTACATACAATGAGTCATGGAAAATTTGGATTGACCTTAACGGTGATAAAGATTTTACCGATTCAGGTGAAGAGTTATTCAGCAAAAGTGGAAGTGCTGCGGTAAGCGGAACAATTACCATTCCTACATCAGCTTCAGGACAAACTCGTATGAGAGTAGCAATGAGATACAACACTGCTCCTTCGCCATGTGGAAGCTTTAATTACGGTGAAGTAGAAGATTATACTGTAAGCTTTGGAGGTTCAACTGGTGATACTCAGGCTCCTACTGCCCCAAGTAATCTTGCATCAAGTAATATTACATCATCGGGTGTAAGCTTAAGTTGGACTGCTTCTACAGACAATGTGGGTGTTGACCATTATACTGTATATAAAAATGGAAGCTCAATTGGAAATTCAAACAGTACATCTTATAATGTAACTGGATTATCTGCTTCAACTACATACAATTTCACAGTTAAAGCTTTTGATGCTGCAGGGAATGCTTCCGGTGCAAGTAATACAAAATCTGTTACTACCAGCG
>DAOVYZ010000028.1 GCA_030635365.1 Bacteroidales bacterium | reverse complement strand
CATCTCCTTTAAAATTAGAACTTGCAAAATCAACTTCTGATTCAAACTCAACATATTTAAATAGTGCTAATTCTTCAAAAGTATTGCCGGGAAAAGATGCCAATTTATCAAAATCAGAATACTTCACAAGAAAATCTTCTTTAAATGTGCAATTTTTAAATACAACATCTTCATGAAAAAGTGCTATATGAAGAATATCATCTTTATCTTTATTGTCCTCGTTATAGTATGCTATAAATTTCCCATTAAAAATACAATTTGAAAATTTAAGGGGTGCATTTATGTGATATTTATATGTTACATTTCCTCCAATGAGTGTTTCAACACCTTTTTCTTTCTCTTTATCATCAATTAATCTAAAATCTACATCTCCAGAGATAGTAACATTTTCATAGTGTACAGCCTCGCCTTTATTGAGTTTTGCAATAATATCCGAAGCATCAACATTTACTTGCATGTAACCTGAAAAAGGGCTAATTAATAATCCCAAAATAAAAAATATATTTTTCATCTGTTTATAATTTAGTTTTTAATTTTGAATAAAGACGAATACCAATCTGAGTTGTTGCACGAACTTATATATTATTTCAATTTATCCCCAATCTCTTCAATTCTTTCTATTATTATATCTTGATCCTCCTTCATTTTTCTGATAGTATTTAAAATCTCCATCTGTACAGGATTTTCAGAAGATAAGTTTCTCATTTCCTCACTTCGAATACCCAATCTGGAATCCCAATAACCAAGAATAAGTGCAAAAGCAATAAACAGAATTAATAAAATTGGTATTGCCAGGTAAACATTTTCGATTAAAAATTTCCCTACCTCTGTATTTTTTATGGCTCCTAAAAATATAGTAACCATCATAAACAGGTTAATATATCCTATATACATCTTGGACCTGTCAAGATATACCTTCCATCGTATTAATGCTCTTTTGTTTACTTTCATAACTTATAGATTTTAAGTAAAGTTAGAAATTAAAGTTTTATTATAGTGAAAATAACATCTAAATATTATATGGATAAGAAGGGGTTGTCCTCTTTGTTGAAAACAAGCTTCTTTTATATTTTAGAACAATACATTAATTCTTTATTAGCTATTACAGTATATAAGAAATACCTGCCAAAAAGTTGATTTTGTGCAGGTATATCTCATATAAAATAACCAAATTCCTAATGCCTATAATAAATCTTACTCACAATTTTCCAGCCTTCTTCGAATTTGTATAACTGTAAATAATCTGTAAATAGAAGTTCTCCATTTCTGTTTAATTGGATTTTAGCCATAGCTGCATTTCCTGTAACATCAATTAATAAATAATCACAAGTTATTATTTGTTCTTCAGTTGGTGGAGTCGGATCTTTTGCTTTTCTTTTTTCGAATGATTCAATCCAACTATAAATAGGAAATTTTGTTAACATATCCTGGTTAACACCTAAAAGGTTAAAGCCGGGATGAAATCCATCTTGGATATCCTCAACATTTCCTTTGTTTTGTAAACCATCAACATAAGCTGATTGAATTACTTTTTTTATACTTTCTTTTTCAACATCTTGTGCATTAACTGATGTTATAATAAGAATAATTAATAGAGCCAGAGTAATTGTTTTCTTCATGTGTTTATATTTTAAATATTATCGAATTTGTGTTATTTATAAATTTAATCAATAATGCAAGCTTATTTTGTTACCTGTTTACCGACAAGATTCGCACCCACTATTCCATTACTGGAACCGCTTGTGAACCTTCATGCCCTAACTTTAACAAAAAAAATTACTATAATTTAATATATCCATTTGGGGCTGTTCAAAAAGTTGAAAAAATTAAATATTGTAGTTTTTTATACTTCACGAAACTTAGAGTCTTCTTTGTGGACAACCCCGTTTGTTTAGTTTTATAGCATGAAGGTTTCATTTTTTAATAAATCAAGCTATTTAACTCGTTCTTTTTCTGTATAACACCTGTATATACTTTGAATCAGTTGCAGGAGTATAAATTTGAATTAGCTCCCAACTTTTATCATATTCTTCTATTGATTTTTTAAGCCTGCTAATCCTGGCAAGAGATTTGGAAACATCATCTGAATTAGAACTTAACTCATCTTCAATATCCCAGGGGAAAGATTCAACGCGAAAATCATAGCTTATTTTCTTATCGCCTACTTTAAGATATAGTTCAGCTACTTCATTTTCGCCAAAACCGGGAATAGGAATACATAAATCTTTTAACATAACATTATCCTTTCTTTTTTTATTATAATACTACAAATTGGGTAGGTTAGTATTATATTGATTTAAAAATACAATTTCATAATTATCTTTCACATAGTAAGTCAATATATATGCCAGTTAACATAAAGTATTACATTAGTGGGACTTACATTAAAAACATATGTTAATAACTGTTAAATAATGTACCATTACGTTCGTGAAGTGTACGATTACGAACAAAAGAAGAAACCCTAAAAAGGATTCCTTATAATAAAAGAGAGAAGAAGTGAAAAGAATTGGGGATCTTATATACTCAAAAATCGGGAAAGTATAGGGGAATAATTCACTTCTGCCTCTCTTTTTCGTTCAATATTTATTACAATACTTTTTTAATATTTTCTGTAACAATATGCCCGTCAAATAGCTGAACTATTCTATGAGCTTTTTCAGCATCAGATGGAGAGTGTGTTACCATAACAATAGTAGTACCATCATTATTTAATTGAGTTAACAAACTCATAACTTCTTCACCGTTTGCCGAGTCTAAGTTACCAGTTGGCTCATCGGCTAATATAAGTTTTGGATTTGTTACAACTGCTCTTGAAATAGCCACACGCTGTTGTTGCCCACCAGATAATTGTTGAGGAAAGTGTTTTTTACGATGCGACATTTTCATTCTGTCAAGTACTGCTTCAACTTTCTTTTTTCTTTCTGATGATGGCATATTTAAATATAACAATGGAAGCTCTACATTTTCATATACTGTAAGTTCATCAATTAAGTTAAAACTTTGGAAAACAAATCCAATATTGGCTTTTCTTAAGTTTGTTCTCTGTCTTTCTGAATATTTAGACACTTCCTGGTCAACGAAATGTAATTCTCCTGAAGAAGGATTATCTAAAAGTCCGAGAATATTTAATAAAGTTGATTTACCGCACCCTGATGGCCCCATTATAGCTACAAACTCACCACTTTCAATATTCAAATTTACTTTGTTTAGAGCAGTGGTTTCCACCTCATCTGTTCTAAAAATTTTTACTAATTCATTTGTTTTAATCATGACTGTAGAATTTAAGTTATTTATTACAAGACTGTATTTTTTATTTTAATATAAGTTTGTCAACATCATTAAAGTTATCATAACTTGATACAATTACTTGCTCTCCTGGATTCAATCCTTCAAGAACTTCATAATATTTAGGATTTTGACGGCCAATAGAAATATTACGTTTTACTGCCAGGTTTTCTGATTCAACGACAACATATACCCATTGCCCTCCTGTACTTTGATAAAATCCTCCTCTTGGTATTAAAACTGCTTGCTTAGACTCACCTAGCTCTAATTTTAATCTAAATGTCTGCCCTATCCTGATTTGATTTGGTTTTTCGGAAGTAAATACCATGTCAACGGCAAAACGTCCATTATTAACCTCAGGATACACTTTACCGATTCTTAATGTATAGTTAGATCCTGCAAAATCAAAACTACCAGGCAAATCTTTTCTTACACGCGCAATATAATGCTCATCAATTTCTACTCTTAGTTTATAATCATCCAAAATGTTAATTGTTCCTATACGCGTCCCATAGGCAATAACCTCTCCTATCTCGGGATTTAAGCTTGCAAGCTCCCCGTCAACAGGTGCTTTAACAAGCAAATTCCCTCGCCGTCCCTGTATTACTTTGAGATTTTTCTGCATATTCTTAATTTGAGTATCCATAGCTTTTATCTGAACTTCACGATATAAAGAATCATTTCTTAATGCTTCTTTTAATAAACTTAATTGCAGTTTTGTTGCATTATATTGTTCAGAAGATTGATCCATTACCTCTTTTGAAACATGTTCATCTTTATACATTTTTTTGTTATACTCATACTGACGCCCTTGCTGTTTAAAAAGCCTTTCGGTCTCAATAAGTGTTTGCTTTCTGTTAATGGTATTTAATTCCAGATTTATTTTAGTATTTTCAAATTCATTTATCGATCTGGACACTTGTGCTTCATTATTTGATATCTCTAGTATCAAATTAATATTACTAAGCCTGATTATAGCATCACCCTTTTTAACCATATTACCCTCATCAATTTTTATCTCTTCAACCCTTCCACCTTCAATTGCATCTAAATAAACAGTACTTATAGGTTCAACAGTACCAATAACGGCTATATAATCTTTAAACTCATCTTCAATAATCGATTCAATTGTAATTTTTTCTCTTTCAACATTTAATTTTGAACTTTTATCGCCGAAGAAAATACTGTACGCAATAAAGAGAATAAAAACACCCCCCACACTTAACCAAATTGTTTTTTTATTCAACCATTTATGCTTCTTTTCTATTACTTTATCCATTATTTATTAATTTATCAAGATTAATTTAGATTCTGGACTAGATTAATCATTTATTATGCCAAAACACCTATTGTACTGCAACTATGATATTTACACATTTGTGCTGTTAATATAACAATACCAAACTGTTCGATATTGAAACATGAGAAGTACGTATACGGACACTGTATTTTAAGACTAAGTTCTCAATTATATATCACCTGAGATATTTTTCTTTTCTATACTTTATTACATTCTAAATCCTGACAGGTTGTAGATTAGTTTATGCCTGACATAACATTTATATAATAATTTAATTTTGTAATAAGCATAAGGTCAAAACTAATAAATACACTGAATAGTTACCACTATCAATTTCATCTCAATCTTCAGCTTTACTTTTTTCAACAGAGACTTTTAGAAAGTTAATTATAATAACAATTTTGGGATTAAATTGTATATTTACAATTAATTCAAATAACCATTTAATTAACCAGTTATTATGAACGAAAAAGTAGGAAAAATCCTTGCTATTGATGATAATGAAGACATTTTATTTGCCTTAAAGTTATTATTAAAAAACCATGTTGAGTTAATCCAAACAGAAACTGACCCCGAGAAAATCCCGGAATTTTTAAGTCAGGAAAATTTTGATGTTATTCTACTTGATATGAATTTTACTAAAGATGCTATTAGTGGTCAGGAAGGGTTTCATTGGTTAACTAAAATAACGGAAATTGACCCCGATGCTGTAGTAGTATTTATTACAGCATATGGTGATGCAGAAAAAGCTGTTAAGGCGATAAAATCAGGTGCTACAGATTTTATTTTAAAACCATGGCAAAACGAAAAACTGTTAGCTACTATTTCTTCAGCTATAAAACTACGTAAATCAAAAAGTGAAGCTACTGATTTAAGAAAAAAACAAAAAGAAATAAGTGCGATACAAGATCAACCATTCCATGAATTTATTGGCAACTCTACTGAAATGCAACAAGTTTTTTCTACTATTAAAAAAGTTGCACGTACTGATGCCAATATATTAATATTAGGTGAAAATGGAACAGGGAAAGAACTTGTAGCAAGAGCTTTACACAGAAACTCTTTACGAAAAGATGAAGTGTTTATAAGTGTTGATTTAGGATCGATTGCAGAAACCTTATTTGAAAGTGAGTTATTTGGACATATGAAAGGTGCATTTACTGATGCTAAAAAAGATAAACCGGGAAGGTTTGAAATAGCAAGCGGAGGCACACTTTTCCTTGACGAAATCGGAAACCTTTCTTTGCCAATGCAAGCAAAACTCCTTACTGTATTAGAGCGTCGTGAAATAACAAGAGTTGGAGCAAATAAACCAAAATTCATTGATGTAAGATTAATTTGTGCCACTAATAATAATATTCATCAAATGACTCAAGAAGAATCATTCAGGCAAGATTTACTTTACAGGGTTAATACTGTTGAAATACATCTTCCTGCATTAAGAGAAAGAGTTAGTGATATACTTTTACTTGCAGATCATTTTCTTGGAATATATTCAAAAAAGTACAGGAAAAAAATAAAAGGTATTTGTGCAGAAGCAATGAAAAAATTAACGCAATATCAATGGCCCGGAAATGTAAGAGAATTACAACATGCTTTAGAAAGAGCTGTTATTATGAGTGATTCGGACTCATTACAACCTGATGATTTTTTACTTTCAGTCCGAAATGAAAAAGTTGCAGAAATAGAAATTGACACTTATAATTTAGATGACGTTGAAAAAAATATTATTATGAAAGTGTTAAAACAGAATCAGGGTAATGTTACACAAGCAGCATCTGTTCTCGGCTTAACAAGAACCTCGCTATATAGAAGGATGGAAAAATATGGTCTTTAGAAATTTTAGATTTGTTGCAATATTTAGAATCCTGTTGCTTACAGCAACAATATTTCTTTTCTTTTATACTCTTACTTTAGAATATTTTATTACTCCATTTCTCATTGCTTTAATAATAATTTTTCAGATTTATCTTATTTTTAAATATATTGATAAAACGAACAGAGACCTTGCCAGTTTTTTAGAATCAATCCGCTTTTCTGAGTTTACACGGTCATTTAAAATTGAAGGAATGGGTTCATCATTTGATGAGCTAAATAAAGCATTTAATGATGTTATTAATGATTTTCAAAAAGTAAGATCCGAAAAAGAAGAACAGTATCACTACTTTCAGAGCCTTGTAAAGAATATTGATGTTAGTATTATTACTTATCAGCGTAATGGTAAGGTTGATATGGTAAATAGCTCTTTTAAAAAATTGTTTCAGATTAACAATTTAAATAACATTAATGAGCTAAAAATAATAAGCACAGAACTAGTAGATACCCTGCTAAATTTCGAACCCGGAAAGAGTTGCCTTGTTAAAGTACAAGAGGAAGATGATATTTTACAACTGGTGATATCGGGAACCGAATTTAAGATTCTTGATAAAAGCATAATTTTAGTTACAATTAAAAATATTCAAAGTGTACTGGAAGATCAGGAAACAGAAAGCTGGCAAAAGTTAATCCGTGTTCTTACACACGAAATAATGAACTCCATTACTCCAATTTCTTCGATTACATCAACCTTGGATTTAATGTTTAAAGACGCTAAGAATAATGACTCTCCACCTGATAAAGAATCAATTGAAGAGGTCCACTTGGCTATTAAAACAATAAATAAGAGAAGTAATGGCCTTTTACATTTTGTTAATACGTATAGGAATTTAACCAAGATACCCAAACCTAATTTTAGAATAGCCAAAGTAAAAGAAGTTTTTGATGACATAAACCTTTTGGTTAAAGAAGAAATTAAATCAAATAATGTTAAATATCTTGTATCATATGAGCCTGAATCAATAGAATTTCATGCCGATACTAAGCTTATAGAACAGGTTTTGATCAATTTAATTAAAAATGCCATTCATGCCCTCGAAGGAAGAAAAAACCCAACTATAAGCTTAAAATCACATTTTAATAAAAGAGGGCGTGTTACTATTCAGGTTACTGATAATGGACAAGGAATATTAAAAGAAGTTTTAGATAAAATTTTTATCCCGTTTTTTACTACAAAACCAAAAGGCTCAGGCATTGGATTAAGCCTTTCCAAACAAATTATGCGATTACACGGCGGGTCAATTACAGCTAACTCAGAAATTGATGACCTGCCAAACGGTAAACAGGGAAGTACTACTTTTACGTTAACATTTTAAATTACTACAGTTTCAAGTCTTTATCAAATAACTTGGCTATTTGTATTGCTAACTTTAAAAAATCGTAGCCATCATTTCGGTTTGAAAGTACTAACACTGTAGTCTTTGTATCCGGGAGATGCAATACCAGATTTGTATATCCATCTCCTGAACCACCATGCCAAAAATAACGTACATTATTTTTTTTCATTATTGCCCACCCAAATCCATAGAGATGATTTAACTCCCCATTTGAAAGAGGAAAAACTGAAAATATTTTTGATAAATTCTCACAAGAAAGTATTTTATTGGAATATAAAGCTTTATCCCATTTAGCAAAATCCACAGAATTTGTAAATATACCCTGCTCCCCAAGAACCATATTTGACTTTATTCTGGCAACATACTTTTCATCCTCTTTAAAATGCCCTAATGCAATATTCTTAGTACCCATTTCATCAGCAAAGAAGGTATTTTCCATAGAAAGCTTTTTAAAAATGTATTTTGTTAAAAAATCTTTATACGGCATTCCAGAAATCTTTTCAATAATTATCGCCAATAGCGCATAGTCAGAATTTGAGTATTTTGACTTGGTTCCGGGCTCAAAAATCGTTTCATTCTCTTTGTATAAAATTTCTAACACTCCTTTATTAGACATTTCGGTAACCTCCTCATAAGGTTTTAATCCCGAAGTATGACTTAATAAATGTTTTATCTGAATCTTTTTCCCATATTGTGGAAAATCAGGAAATATGTCAAGGATATTATCATATAAACCCAGCTTTCCTTTTTCAACTAATTTAAGTATTGCCAGTGAAGTAAAAGATTTACTAATATCTGCCAAATTAAATGTCTTATCAATCGTATTTTTTTCCTTAGCTTCAATATTGGATAATCCATAGGCTCTATTAAAAACAATACCTCCTTCTTTCATAACAGTAACAACAGCTCCCGGATTATTTTTTGAAAAATATTTTAAATAATGGCCAACCTTTTTTTCTATTTCTTTATGATCATTTGTATCCTGCCCTTGTACTGCAAATTGAGTAAAATGGAATAATACAAAAAAACCAAATGCTATTTTTAGTAACTTCATTATCAAATATATTATTTACAGTACATATTTAACATGTCCTGAGCTCTTTCTATTCCTAACTTAAGAGCCTTTTTAAGATCCTTGCATCCGTCCTGGTAATTATTAATATTAATTCTTGAGACAGCTCTATTTAAATAAGCATTACCATTATTTTTAATTTTATTTATGTATATATCATAATCCACAATCGCCTCTTTATGTTTTTTTATCATTCCCAGAGAAATCGCTCTACTAAGATATGCCTCCATATATTCATTATTGTAATTCAAAGCTAAAGTGAAATCTTTTATCGATTCCGTGTACTTTTGATTCATTGCTTTAGCTACTCCTCTATTATAATATGCCTCAAAGTAGTCTTTTTTAATTTTCAGGGCTGAATTAAAATTCTCAATTGCCTTAGTCAACTCTGACGTATATAAATAAACAAGCCCTCTACTATAATACGATTCAAAATCATTACTATTTAATTTAAGTGCTTTTTCAAAGTCACTAAGGGCATCACTAAATTTTTGCATGGCAGCATATGCATTCCCTCTTTTTTTATAGTATTTAGCAATATTAGGATCTATCTCAATAGCACTATCAAAATCCAATAAAGCTCCCTCAAAGTCTCTTATCTGAAGCTTGAAATAACCTCTTTGAAAATATGCATCCTGATTATGTGCATCCAATTCTATTATTGCATCATAATCGGCAATAGCACCTCTATAATCATCTTTATTAATTCGATATTTCACTCTTCGTTGATAGGCATCAAGATTATCTTTATCTAATTCCAATGCCATATTAAAATCTTTTACCGAACCCTCTAAATCGCCCAGGTTTGCCTTAACAATACCCCTTTGATGATAAGCTTCAGCATAAGCAGAGTCCAGCTGAATTGCCTTATTGAACTCAACTAAAGCCATCTCATATTTTTTTAAATTAAATTTCGCATAGCCCAGAAAATAATAGATATCAGCCTCGTCTTTATTAATATTTTTAGCATGATTTAAATCTGCTATGGCACTTTCAAAATCCAATTGTTTAATAAAAACTAATGCCCGCCCAAATAAAGCATCCTTGTTTTCTCCATCTAATATCAATAATGCATTATAATCATCTAAAGCTTTCAGCTCCTGCTCTATTTGATAAAATGTATTAGCACGCGCCAATAATACATCTACATTCTTCTTTTTAAATTTTAAAGCCTTACCAAAGTATTCGATAGCGATATCATATTTTGCAGAATCAACACACACTAAACCTTTATTATAATAATTATTTGAGATATGAGGTTTTATGATAATAAAGATTACAATAAACACTGCAATAATAGAAATCGGGATAATTATTTTCTTCATACTTTTTAATTTTATTATTTAGTGGCTATAAGAAAACGCCACTCTACAAAAACAGGTGTTTTCTTAAAAACACTATTTAGTTATTTATTATCAAATCATGTTTAAATTATCATTCAGACCTGACAGGTTTTAAAAACCTGTCAGGTCTTTTATTACATGCCACAATTTACAAAATAAGATAATAATCAGGAAATTATTCTGTAGTAAATAAAACAAAAAATGCCTTGCAAAAGCAAAGCAATTAAACAATTTTCAAATATTCTATTTTAGAATCTGTTCAACCATCTGTATCTTCTGGAAGTATCACCAAATTTCAGTCCAATCATTATTTCATGAGAACCATAACTAATTCGTTGGATATCGTTCAGCGAATAATCAAATGCATAACCGAAGTATAATCTATCTACCTTTATTCCTACCATAGTAACAAAAGCATTACCTGTTCTATATGAAAATCCTAACCAATAATCTCTCCTGTAATAACCTTTTAATGTTATATCTGCTTGCAAATGGAAAGCTTCAGTAGTATTTAATAATATGGAAGGCTCTATTTCAAAATCATTATCCATATCATATTTATATCCTGTAGTCAAGTAATACCTTCGTACTTGCTGATAATCGGTAAAACTATTATCGGAACCAAATTTAACTGTTGCCTGAAACAAATTCCTTGCAGAAAGGCCAATGTAAAAAGGTTGAAATGTGTAGAATACTCCAACACTTCCATCCGGTATAAACATACTTTCACGAGCCTCATCCAACAGTGGATCATAACCCTCCGAAGTATTTAAGTCATTTGTATTAACCCTAAATTGATATGACGATAATGATAAACCTAAAGAAAGTTGCCCGTCACCGGCAAATAAGTGGTAAGCATAAGAAACCTCCAGTCCCGTTTTTCCTATAGGCCCATTTTGGTCATTATATAAATAGCCACCTAATCCTACTTTTCCACTAGGACGGCGTTTTTTCACCCTTTTTCTAACTGATCTTGATTTAGAAACATAACTTGTTTTTGTAATTCTTGTTTGCCCGCTAATAGACTGTGTCATTGGGGCATCTTCAAAACCAAGCCACTGTTGACGAGCCGTAAGGTCAAATGAAGTATAACCCTCACTTCCGGCAAAAGCAGGGTTAATGAGGTATAAATTCATCATATATTGACTGTAATCTACCTGACTTACTGCAGTTAATATAGTCAATGTTATAATGCATAATATTAATAGTATTTTTCTCATTTCTCCGCAAAACAAATCAATCTCAACGACTTTTCCAAAAATTTATCTAATTATTGTTACTGTTCCAACAATTGGCTCCTCATCATTATGCAAGTCTATTACATAGTAGTAAGCATCCATTGGTAATTTCTTACCTTTCTGGTCAGTTCCATCCCAATATTGGCCTGAAGAATAACCATCGGTATGGAATACCCTTTCTCCCCAGCGATTATATACGTCTATTGTTACTTGTTCAAATACAAATAATTGTTCTATTTCCCATTTATCATTCGAACCATCATCATTAGGTGTAAATGCGTTTGGAATTTCAAATTCACCACAGAATCTAACAACAACAGTATCCGACCCCTCACATCCAAATTGGCCTGTTACCGTAACCCATATTTCCTGATCCTGAGTACTGGTATAAACCGTAAACATAGGTGCTATACTTTCTCCATCAAGCCAATTTACAGAACTATACCCTGAAGCATCATATACTATACTTCCATTTGTTTCACAAAGTGTCGTATCAGTACCTAAATCTATAATTGGCAGTTCGTGTACTATTAAAGTAGCAGTATCTGAGTTCACACAACCATATTCATCTTCAACCCGAACCCAATAATCTCCGGATTCGGAAGCAATAAAAGTTTCGCCACTGCTTCCGTCCTGCCACAATAATGAAGTTACATCAGATGTAGCAGCCACAAATTCGTATGTTTCACCTCTACATAATTCCTCATCTAAACCTACATCAATAAATGGTGAAGTTATTAAAACCGTATCTTCCAGTTGTTCGCTAGAACAACCATACCTGTTTATTTCTGTCACTCTTATAAAGTGAGCACCAGCAATAAAATTCCATTGAACCTGAATGGAATCATTATAATTTCTTAGAATTGTTCCTCCTGTAACTTCCCAATCAAAATCGGAGAAACCATTATCCCCGACAACACCGTACCATTCGGTACTACCACCGCAAGCTACAGGCAAATTTTGAGCATAACTATTCATTCCTAAACCTATCAGTATTAAAATAATTAATATGTTAAGATTTTTTTTCAATTTCACCCTTTTTAGTTATGCTATTTTGTTTTTATAACTGGTTTAGGTAAAATATTTTACCTAAACCAGTTGTTAAAATAATTATAAACTTTTATAAATTAAAATCATTAGCAATATGATAGATTGGACCAGTAACAGGTGCTGGATTCACAATAAATACAACTTGATTATCAGTAAAAGGATAAGTTGCAAGTCCATCAATATATTGGGATTTTTGAGATATAGCAGAAATAACACCATCAGTTCCAGTACCTGCATCAGAAGCTTCTAAAAGAGTATAAGTATATCTTGTACGAAGTCCTCCTGAAACATCAAGGCTAGATGTAGTAAATTCATAATAAAAATTAGGAGTAGAAGATGCTCCAGTAAAGTCAGCTAAAACAGCTTTTGATGCTAATGTTTCATTTACAAAAGTTGTATTATCACTAACAACTCCAACTTGAACACCTAAACCATCTATTGTTTCAACATATTCGCGAACAGCAAATGCAAATCCGGCTAATGCATCAGGTACATTTTCAACAAAAGTTATACTAACCGTTTCAGCAGCTTGGTTACCACAAGCGGCAGGTACTAAAATATCTGCAGTTGTAATTGTAGCTGTTGGAGCTGCAATTACGTTAATTGTCTGTGTAATCGTAGTTGCACTTGCACAAAGTGCATTTGACTCAACAACATCAACAGTGTAACCATTACCAATTGTTGGATCTGCAAACTCAACGTAATTTAAACCCTGAGCTACTCCACCATGAAGGCAGTCTTACGCGTCAGGCATTTGCCTGTAAAAAATGCCTGGCTCGTGATTT
>DAOVYZ010000423.1 GCA_030635365.1 Bacteroidales bacterium | reverse complement strand
TCGTTAGTACCCAAATAAGCGACAAAGCCACCTTCGCCTTTAATCATTTTTTTTATTTCATCATGCGTATATTTACCACTAAA
Source organism: Bacteroidales bacterium (assembly GCA_030635365.1). Lineage (GTDB taxonomy): Bacteria > Bacteroidota > Bacteroidia > Bacteroidales > UBA12077 > UBA12077. Next base: position 3,696 of record DAOVYZ010000423.1, on the reverse strand, counting down.
ACACAGTTTTGCTACTTGTCCGCAAGGTAATGTGCCTGACCTTTCCGGAGAAAAAGGACCCTCCCCGTCAAGTGCATTATTTACATCGATTACTCTACCCAATTTATGTGCCCCTACAGAAATTCCACCTCCTAAATGAGCAACAATAAGGTTCAACTCTTCATATGGTTTATCAATAGACTTAGCATATTTTCGAGCAATTGCTTTCTGATTTAAGGCATGAAATATCGAATGTCGAATAAAACTGGGATGCCCGGCAAAACGTGCAACATCTTCCATTTCATCAACTACTACAGGGTCTGCAATAAATGCACGTGCACTTTTTAATGATTGTGCTATATCATGTGCTATCAATCCTCCTAAGTTACTTGCATGTTCTCCTAACTTACTTTCCTTAAGGTCTTGTATCATTTGCTCATTAACCTCATAAACGCCAGATTCAATAGGTTTTACAAGTCCTCCGCGGCCAACTATAGCCGTAATTAAATCTATTCTTATATCAGCATCTTTTAGTTCATTAAGAATAATTCCTTTCCTAAAACTAAATTGATCAACTATTTTTATAAATGGCCTTAATTCATCGGATGTATGTTTGATATTCTTTAAGAAAATAGATTTACTTCCTTGATAGACAGCTATTTTTGTTGACGTAGAACCAGGGTTAATAGCCAAAATTCTTTGTTCTTCCATTTAATTTAAAAATTAACTTTATACATATTACATTGCTGCCGCAAGTGCAATGGACATCATCTTGCTTTTATTTGTATCTGATCTGGATGTTAATACTATAGGAACCTTTGCTCCCATAATAACTGCGGCAGATGTACACCCTCCTATAAACATTAATGTTTTATATAATATATTTCCACTATTTAACTCAGGTGTCACCAAAATATCAGCATCTCCGGCTACCTCACTTTTAATTCCTTTGAGTTCTGCAGCTTCCTTCGAAACGGCATTATCAATTGCAAATGGCCCATCTACTATGCACCCCTTTATTTGTCCCCTGTTATTCATAACTGTTAACATTGCAGCATGAGCGGTTGATTCTATTTTTGGATTTACTACTTCTAATGGGCTTATAATTGCAACTTTAGGCTTATTATTTCCTAATCGATGAAAGACTTCGATAGAATTATTTAAGATATTGATCTTTTCATAAAAATCAGGCTGAATATTCATTGCTGCATCAGTAACTCCTATTAATTTATGATAATAAGGAGATTCGATTAATGCAAAATGGCTAAGAGTTGCAGCTTTTCTTAAACCCTTTTCTTTATCTAATATGGCCTTCAATAAAGGTGCTGTACTTACCAATCCTTTCATTAAGATATCTGCTTTGCCTTCACGAATATGTCTCACTGATTTTACAGAAGCTTTAACCGGATTATCTTCTTCAATAATTTCAACCTTTGAAAGATCCAGATTAATATCTTTACTTATTCTTTCAATTTCATTTTTATTTCCAACTAATATTGGAATTATAATATTCTCTTTATAAGCATATTTAACAGCTTCTAATACAGGTTTATCTGCAGCAGCAGCAACAACTAATCTTCTTGTTTCTTTGCTTTTAGCTAAATCAACAATATCATTTAATGATTTTAAATTCATTATTGTAGTTTTTGTTTAACAAGAATTTATAGCCTATATATATGATTTACAAGTTACTAGCGATTCTTTGCGTATCTTGAGCAATTACAAGTTCCTCATTGGTTGTAACCACTACTACTTTAGTTTTAGAACCAGGTTTTGTAAGTTCTAAATCCTGACCTCTTTTCTTATCATTTAATTCTATATCAAAATCAACACCTAAATATTGAAGATCTTTACACACGTCACGTCTTGTATCCCAACCGTTTTCTCCTATTCCTCCTGTAAATAATATCAAATCTACACCTCCCATTGCAGCAGAATATGCACCGACATATTTCTTAACCCTGTATGCAAACATATCAAGAGCAGTTTGTGCCCGCTTATGGCCTTCTGCAGCAGCTTGTTCAAGATCACGCATATCAGATGAAATACCTGAAATACCCAATAACCCACTGCGTTTATTTATCATATTATTTGAGTCCTGAATAGTAAGGTCTTCCTTTTCTGCTATAAATAATAATGCTCCTAAGTCAAGGTTACCCGCTCTTGTTCCCATTAATAAACCTTCAACAGGAGTAAATCCCATAGACGTATCTATCGATTTTCCGAATTTAATTGCTGCTATCGATGCTCCATTTCCTAAATGACAAGAAATTACTTTTTTTTCCTCCCAGTTCCACCCTACTAATTTACAAGCCTTTTTTGCAACGTATTTATGGCTGGTACCATGAAAGCCATATCTTCTAACTTTGTATTTTTCGTAATATTCGTATGGTAAGCCATATAAATAAGCTTCGGGGTCCATAGTTTGATGAAAAGATGTATCAAATACTGCAACTTGAGGTACTTCAGGCAGTAATTTTTCCATCGCCAAAATACCTTTTAGGTTAGCAGGGTTATGCAAAGGTGCTAATTCAATACATTCTTCTATCCTTTCTTTTACTTCCTTAGTTACTAATGCACTCTCTTTAAAATATTGCCCTCCATGAGCAACACGATGGCCTACTGCTGTAATTTCATTTATATCAGTTATTACACCATATTCTGTAGATAGCAGAGCTTCAAGAATATAATCAATCCCTTTAGCATGATCAGGAATATCAGTTGTTATTTTATGTTTTTTGTCATTTGCTTTATGAGTTAGTTCTCCATTACATATACCTATTCTTTCGACAATTCCTTTTGCCAATAAATCTGCATTTTCAGAATCTTCTACATTTAATAATTGATATTTTATTGATGAACTACCACAGTTTAATACTAATATCTTCATTTTAAGTTTTATATTTTGCCTATATTTAATAGTTTAGAAACTTTTTGCAGCCTGATTTGCTGTAATAGCAACCAGACTAACTATATCATCAACTGAACAACCACGCGACAAGTCATTTATTGGAGCAACCATCCCCTGTAAAATTGGGCCTACAGCCTCAGCATGCGCTAGCCTTTGAACTAACTTATATGCTATATTTCCAGTTTCTAACGATGGAAATACAAGCACATTTGCTTTACCTGCAATATCACTGCCCGGTGCTTTTTTTTGTCCAATTGATTCAATTATAGCTGCATCTGCTTGCATTTCTCCTTCAATTTTTAATGAAGGATCCATCTCTCTTGCTAATTTAGTTGCCTCTACAACTTTGTCTACCATTTCATGCTGAGCACTTCCTTTTGTAGAAAAACTTAACATTGCGATACGAGGTTCAAAACCGGCAATAGATCGAGTTGTTTCTCCTGTTGAAACAGCAATTTCAGCTAATTCTTTAGCTGTTGGATTAGGATGAACAGCACAATCTGCAAATATCAACATTCCATTCTCGCCAAATTCTTTATCCTTGAGAATCATAATAAATGCCCCTGAAACAACACTTATACCGGGTTTGGTTTTCACATATTGAAAAGCAGGGCGCAAAACATCTCCTGTTGCATTATCAGCACCGGCAACTTCTCCATCAGCATCCCCATTTTTAATCATTAATGTTGCTAAATACAATGGATTTTCAATAAGTATTGTTGCATTCTCGCGTGTTAGTCCTTTCTTTTTACGAATTTGGAGCATTAAATTAATATATTGCTCTTTTTTCTCATGATTTTTTGGGT
>DAOVYZ010000127.1 GCA_030635365.1 Bacteroidales bacterium | reverse complement strand
CGTATTTTCCTTCTTGCCGTATATTGAATATTTTTATTTTTCCACCCTTCCAATCCGGGTGCCCTAATATAATGTAACTCATAAATACCATAAGCTTAAGGCTCTCATAATCTAATCTGCGTACCCAAATATGAATTCCTTCGTGGAAATTAACACCCCTGTTTGAACCTCCCAGAATACAAACATCATAATTGCCTGACCTAACCAAGGCATAGTTTTCCACAATATGCTCCAGATTTTTAGGGTCTTTTTTATCATATTCAAATAATATCATATTATTTTCTAAGCCTGAAATCTCCGGCAATTGAACTATTTGTGCAATTGCTGATGTATAAGAAGGTGAAACAATAGTATCGACATATACATGGCTTTTTCTTGATTCTGCGCGCTCAATTAATAAATTCAGGGCTTCTTTTGCCTGATCATGAGCAACTCTTGAATAATACCCCCGGATGTATTGTATATATGTTCCAAAACCATATTTATGAGATAACCATGTTAAAAGCCTAAAAGCATTATCCCTGTCAGAATTTACCTCAGTAACACATACAGCAGATGGATGCCAGCTAACCTTCTTTTTCATTGCCTGATTCTTTTGAAGGTATACCTGTAAGTTTCTATTTATTTGAAATAATGCACTCCTGAAAATAGATTCCAGGCCTTTTCTTTCTGAATGGTAATAGCTAATGTATATATATAGAATAACCATTACTGCAATAGCAAAAATAGCATATAAGGAATCCATCCTAAACATCAGGTAAATTGAAAATACAAATCCAATTAATGAAAGAACCCAATGCGATCTAAATGTAGGACGATATGAAGGTGATGACCCAAAATGATTTAAAAAAGAAATTAAACATAACGAACCATATGTAAGCATAAAAAACATTGAAATTATTCTGGCAACTGCATTTACATTGCCAAATGCAACAAATACAAATGCTATTAGAATGGTTATAACCGAAGCGTTAAATGGTTCATTAGTTTCACCTTTGCCTTTTGACATTGACCTGTTAAAACCATGAAAAGGGAAAGTTCTATCTCCAGCTAATGCTTGTAATGTACGTGGAGCTACCATTATTGAGCCTAATGCTGATGAGATTGTTGAGGCGGCTAGTCCTATCGGAATAAATATCCATCCCCACAAAGCAATATCTCCCATTATCAATTGATTATTTACCAAATCTTCAGGTGATGCAGAATTTGCCAACTTAAAAATAATAAATACATATACTATCAATCCTGAAAAAGTTGCTGCAACAGTTCCTATTGGAATTGATTTCCCGGGATTTTTCAAATCCCCAGATAAACCAACACCGGCTGTCATACCGGTAAACGCAGGAAATATAATAGCAAAAACCAAAAAGAAATTATCCATATTCCTTAATGATCCGCCTCCTAAACTAAAAGTTGAACTTTCAGAAAATCCTGTTTTCCCAATAAAAAATAAGAATATTGATAAAAATAAAATAGCAACTACTATATATAGAGCTTTCACTCCCATATTTGCTCCTTTTCGAAGTATTAACATAGCAAGCAGAGCCATAGCAGGTAAGCTAATCACCTGTCGCGGCAAATCCCAATCATAAGTACTTTTAGCCCAGTTAAAGATTGGCTCAAAAGCTTCGGTAAATGCTATAACATAAAAGGCTACACTTATTGCCTGAGACATATATAAAGCAATTCCTATAGTACCTCCAATATTGAGGCCAAATGACCGCGAGATAATAAAATACTCCCCTCCTCCTTCAACACGCTGGTTTGTTGCTATTTCCGAAATTGCAAAAGCCGTTGGTACTGTGACAAAATGCCCTATCAAGACAATTAAAAGAACTCCTCCAAAACCCAATGTCCCCACAGCAAATCCAAAACGAAGAAATAATATTGCCCCTAAAATAGTCGAGATAGCGGTAAAAAATACTGGCGCAGTACCAAACCCATTGGTTTTCCTCTTACTCATGTTCTAAAAATTTAAGCTACTAATTTAACACATTTATCCTTTGATTTTTTATACAGCTAAATTTTTTGAATAAAAAAAACTGCCCTAATCAGGGCAGCTCATTTAAGCTTTATAATATATTAATTAACCTAAATACTTCTTTAAAAGTTTATTCTTAGAAGAATGCCTTAATCTTCTAATCGCTTTTTCTTTAATCTGTCTAACACGCTCACGCGTCAATCCTAATTCATATCCTATTTCCTCTAATGATAAGTCCTTACCACCAATACCATAATAATATTTTAATACCATTTTTTCTTTTTCCGGTAAAATACTTAATGTCCTTTCGACCTCTTTGGAAAGAGATTCTTCTAAAAGACTATTATCGGCATTAGGTGAATCATGGTTTTCCATAACATCTAACAAGCTACCCTCTTCTCCATCAGAAAATGGGGCATCAACAGACAATGGTTTCCCGGAAAGCTGCAAAGTATCTTCAACTTTATCTTTTGGCAAATCTACAAATTCGGCAAGTTCTTCGGCAGTAGGAGTACGATCATATTTTTGCTCCAATGCAGAATATGCCTTATGAATTTTATTTAAAGACCCAACCTTATTTAAAGGTAAACGTACAACTCTTGATTGTTCTGCTATAGCTTGCAAAATTGATTGACGAATCCACCAAACGGCATATGATATAAATTTAAACCCCTTTGTTTCATCAAAACGCTCAGCAGCTTTTATCAATCCCAAATTACCTTCATTTATTAAATCCGGAAGACTTAATCCCTGAAACTGATATTGTTTAGCTACAGAAATAACAAATCGCAAATTGGCTTTTGTCAACCTTTCTAAAGCTGCTCTATCACCCTTTTTTATTCGCTGCGCTAACTCAACTTCTTCTTCCGCAGAAATCATCTCTTCTTTTCCTACATCCTGTAGGTATTTTTCCAAAGACGAACTATCACGATTTGTAATAGATTTTGTAATTTTTAACTGTCTCATTTCAGCCTCTCTTTTTCAAACTATTTATAATATGCTAAAAATAGGGATATCACGTACTAAACATTAAGTTAGGAATCTAATAATTTTAGGTAATGATACATATTTGCTCTAATCGCAATACAAACAACTTTACGAAAAATTATGCAAAGAAACAATTTTTTTTACAAATTCAAAAAAAATAAACAATTTCCTTACTTTAATTTGTAACGAAAATAACGCCTTAAATGTTTTGTACATAAGGAATATTTTTACTATTTAAGAATAATTAACAATTCGCCGGGAAATTTCATAATAAATTTTGACTCCATTTTCAATAATTTTATCCGGGAAATCGTAATCCGGATTATGCAACTGTGAATGATTAACACCTACTCCAAGTCCAAATAAAACTCCCGGAAATTTCATTGCAAAATGAGCAAAATCTTCAGACCACCTTAACGGTTTTTTCTTGTAACTATATTTATAATTCAATGATTTTGCAATATTCTCTATTTCTTCTACCAAATTATTATTGTTAATTGTAGCAGGGAATTCCTCAACATATGACATCTTATACTCTAACTTCCCTTTTTTAGCAAATTCCCCGGCAATATTTTCCGCATCTTTCACTAATTTCTCCATATCACTATTCGAATATGTTCTTAAAGTAGCCATAATTTCAGCATAACCTGGAGTTGTTCCAAAAGCTACATCTCCTAATCGAGCGTAAATTATTGTAATTAATGAAAAATCAGAGAATTTTCTTTTCTTCGTTAATTCAGTTAATCCATTTATTATTTCAGCCATTGCAATTGCAGGACTATTACCATTCTCAGGTTCACTTGCATGTGCTGTTTTTCCATAAAGTTTAATAATCATTCCTTTCGATGCAGAAGCAAAAGTATCGCGGCACAATACAATTTCTCCATCTGAAAAACCAGGTAAATTATGTAAAGCAAAAACATAATTAACCTTAATCTTTTTAAATCTGTTATCGTTTAAAACTCTAAGAGCTCCCTGCCCATTTTCCTCAGAAGGCTGAAACAATAAAACTACCTGTCCTTTTTTTGGCGGGTTTTTTGAAAAAACATCTGCTAATCCTGCAACTATTGCCATATGCCCATCGTGACCACATGCATGAGAAGCACCTTTATTAACTGATCTATATTCAATATCACTTGTTTAATCTATGAGTAAAGCATCCAGATCGCAACGAAACAAAATGGAAGGGCCTTCATTTTTACTTTTGAATATACATGCTATTCCATTACCTCCGATTCCTCTTATCAATTCATCGGGATTATAATGTGATAAAAACCTCGCAATACGCTCAGAAGTAATAAATTCAGAATCCGATAACTCAGGATTCTGATGCAATTCTCTTCTCAAATTTATAACATTATCTAAATCAAATAATTTCTCCATAATAGTTCATTTTTATTATATCCCTTCATACATTAATTAATCAAAAATTATTGCCGACCCAATTACAAAATTAGCCAATCTATATTGATTTAAAAATTGAATTAATAATTATAGTAATTGCTAATAAAAATCTTAAATTGCGCCCAATTTGCCGAAAACGAATTCATAATGAAAAGAAGTAACATTATAGCTTATATTGCTGTTATTTTTGCAATGATTTTTTGGGGCTATACCTATATTTGGTACAGAGATGTTTATAATTTTTATAATCCTATAACTACAGTTTTTTTTCGGTTAATAATTTCTTCGGTTTTTTTAATTGCATTAATGTACCCTCTAAAAAAAATACAAAAAATACAAAAAGGTGATTTTAAATATTTTCTTTTAATCTCTTTATTCAATCCATTGCTTTACTTTATTGGTGAAAGTTTTGGGATTAAATTTGTATCACCAATATTAACTGCTGTAATAATCGCTACAATCCCATTGTTTACATCTTTAACATCGACTTACTTTTTTAGTGAAAAAATAACCAAAATGAATATTTTGGGGATTACTTTATCAATAATCGGGGTCGGTATAATTATATCGAAACAGAATAATGGTTTAACTGCTTCTACCTTTGGTATATTAATGCTATGCTTGGCTGTAGCATCAGCTGTAGGTTATGCTGTATTTATAAAAAAATTAACAACTAAATATAATTCTATATCCATAGTAACTTATCACAATTTTATCGGGATATTCCTTTTTGCACCTTTATTTTTTATTTTTGATTTTAAAGGGTTCATACAATCCGGAATTTCTGCTGAAGCCTGGATTCCCTTGCTCAAGCTTGCAATATTAGGGTCATCCTTCGCTTTTATCTTTTTTACTTTCTCGATACAAAAAATTGGAGTTGGAAAAACAAATGCATTTACTAATGCTATCCCGGTTATTACTGCAATAATAGCCTATTTTAAGTTCGGCGAAATAGTAACTTTGACTATTGCAACCGGTATTTGTATGGTAATTGGAGGGTTATTCCTATCTCAAATAAATACCGGTAAGTTTCGAAAGAGAATTAATTCAATTATCAGGCCTAATTAATAATGAATATTTTATATAAAATATCATTAGAAGAACTACGTAATAGGGCTTTAGATAAAAAATCTGAAACAAAATCATTTTTTTCAAAATTAAAAAAGAAAAAACATAAAGATTTAGATAAAATCGTACATGAACTCCACAATCAAGCTTTTGAAATGATTAACTGCTTAAATTGTGCAAATTGCTGTAAATCAATTAGCCCAACTTTATATAATAGAGATATTGAACGTCTTGCCAAGTCTCTAAAATTAAAGCCTTCACAATTTCTAGATAATTATTTACTTACAGATGATGAAGGAGATTACGTATTTAAGAAAACTCCTTGCCCTTTTTTACTTTCGGATAATTACTGTATGGTATACGATATTAGGCCAAAAGCATGCAGAGAATATCCACACACAGACCGTAAACGTTTTTATGGAATCTTAAATCTTACTCTAAAAAATATGGAAATTTGTCCGGCAGTTTTTGATATTGTAGAAGGCCTAAAAACAAAATTCTAGTTAACCATCACATTTAAACCATCATGTACAACTTTAATATTTAAAATCTCACCCATCTCTCCAGGTTCACCATCATAATGAACCACATCAGGGTTGTTCCTTTTTAATATTACACTGTCGCACTGGTAAGTTTCTAAATAATTGCTCTTATCTATATTTTTAAGAAATAAACGCACTCCTATCCCAGGTGCAATAATTATTGGGAATGAACGCATTATTGCTATTTCTAATTTCCCATCATTAATATCTGCTTTAGGTGCAATATGAACATTATTACCATATTGCGATGCATTTGCAAAAGTTATTAAGAAAGCATCGCGCATTATGGTTGTCCCGTTCATTGTAATTTCATATCGTTTTGGCGCATACCTTCTAAACTCCGAAAGCGTAGCCTTAAAATAGTTAATAAAACCGCGCCCATCCAACTTAGAGAATACATGCCCAATATGGGCATCAAACCCAACACCTGTAGTACAAAAGAATTTTTTATCATTAATCAATCCATAATCAATCTTTATATTATTCCCATGTTTAATTAGCTCAAGAGCTTTTTTAGGCCTTAATGGGATTTTCAAGTGCCGTGCCAATCCATTTCCTGACCCAAAAGGAACTATTCCTAAAATTCCATCAGTATCAACAAGAGCCGATGCTACCTCATTTACCGTCCCATCGCCTCCTATAGCAATAAATTTTTTATAGCCTTTATCAAAATACTGCTTTACAATCTGAGTAGCCTCTCCTGAAAAACTGGTAAAAATAATTTTTTTATCATAAGCTCCTTTGTCAAAACCCTTTTCTATAAGCTTTATAACAAATTCTTTTGGTTTATTACCAGATACCGGGTTAACAATAAATAATATCTTCTCTTTCATCTTCACTTAAATTTCATCTTATGAAATATCAATATTTGGCAAATGTAGTTATGATCGTGAATTTATAAAAATAAAAACTTGAAAATCTTCATCATTTTAATACCTAAATAATTTGATAAAGTAAAAACCACGATTATTCTTTCTAATATTGCCTTGCTTTCTTTCTCAATTTTAACATTCAAAGTACTAAGATTATGCTAAAGACGTTTAAAGTATACAAAATCAATTTAACGTATAATCATAATTTCATTATTTGTATTTTTACCAAATGAGAAAATCTGTTATACTATTATTATTGTTGGCTATAGGAATAAGATCACTATCACAAATAGGAGGTACTCATACTTACGATTTTCTTAACTTAATTAACTCAGCAAGGGTTGCTTCATTTGGTGGCGATGTAATTGCAATTAATGATAATGATTTTAATTTGGTATTTCATAATCCTGCGCTATTGATCCCCGAAATGAATCATGATATGGTAATTAATTATGTTAATTATTTTACTGATATTAATTATGGTTATGCTGCATATGGCACTAAAATTAAAGACTATGGAATTTTCTCGGGAGGTATACAATATATTAACTATGGGGAATTTATTGCTGCAGATGAAAGGGGGCTTGTTACCGGAGAATTTAAAGCTGCAGAATACGCTATAAACCTTGTCTACTCAAGATCAATTGACAGTAGTTTTCGCGCAGGAGTTAATGTAAAACCCATAATATCAACCTTAGAAAAGTATACATCCTTGGGTATTGCAACAGATTTAGGAGTTGTATATAATAAACCCCGAAGCCTCTTTACTGCTGCTTTAGTTATTAAAAATATTGGAACACAATTAAAAAGGTATACAAATAGTAAAGAATCTTTGCCCTTTAATATTCAACTAGGAATTTCACAAAAACTTAAACATGCTCCTTTGCTATTCTCTGTCACATTTGACCACCTTGAAAAATGGGATTTAACATATGATAAGCCTGTTGAGGAAACAGAATTAAGCCCTATAGGTGAAGAAAATACTGAATCAACAATTGACAAGATATCAGACCAATTTATGCGGCATATTATTTTAGGTATAGAATTCTCACCTGTAAATAATTTTTATGTAAGGGCAGGGTATAATTATCGACGAAGAAAAGAGATGTTAATTGAATCAAAAACATCGACCATTGGATTTTCATGGGGCTTCGGTGTTAAAATATCAAAATTTCACTTAAGTTATGGGCGCGCAACTTACCATTTAGCCGGTGCTTCAAACCATTTCTCGGTAAGTACAAATTTTGATAGTTTCAGAAAAAATCTCTAAAAAATATAAAACAGTTGTCCCATTTTTCTGTTATCTTTATTACAATTAATAAATAATTTCTCTTGAATGGGAAATAATGACATGATATATGCTGAGTATGTACGCATTATCGAAAGGCGTGATAATATGTTAGACGGGTCTTTCAAAGATTTTAGGCTTTATAGTGTACTTGGGTACTTTTTTGTTATTGTCGGAACTATTATAAAATTAGTAGTTAAATATATTGTAAAAAAACTAGTTAATAGTTTTATGGTATATGTAATAAACTAAAAAGGTAACAGCAAAACTGTTATCTTTTTT
>DAOVYZ010000251.1 GCA_030635365.1 Bacteroidales bacterium | reverse complement strand
TAGAATATTATTACTGTATTTATTAGAATATAGCCATTCGTTGTAATTAGCAAAAGCTACCGAACGATAGTGAGGTTTAGTTCAACACGCGTTCAAATTCAATGCGGGGTTTTGTGGTTTGCTGACTAAGTATTATCTTAGTAATGTTGTTCAACAGGGGACAATGAAACAAGGCGGAAACCCGCACGTAGCTTACTTGCGGACCGTTACCAAACATATTTTAGCAACAAAAAAGACATGAAAGTAATAATATCATTAATCTTGACAATTATTTTTTCAGGAAACGCAGCTCAATCACAAGAACGAATTGAAAAGGATTTTGATCATTCTGAATTTAAAGGAAAGTATTTTGGTCAGAAACCGCCTGGGTATGACACCTGAATTATTTGCTCCTGATATTTTTTGTAAAATTAAACCTGAGTGGGTTTTCTGTACAGAATTTTCTCCTGATTGGAATGAATTTTATTTTACAGAATATGACACTATAAGCAATAAAGACCGAATAATGTATATGCTTTTTATAAATGATACTTGGACAAAACCGGAAGTTGCATCTTTTTCTGGTGAGTATAATGATAATGATCAACGTTTAGCATCTGACGGTAATACAATATTTTGGCGCTCAAAGAGACCATTGCCAGGAAATTTAGAACCTGAGGAATATTCTATCATTTGGTTTGCTACAAGAACAGAAAAGAGTTGGAGTAAACCACAACCAGTAAAATATGGAAATACAAGCTTAGAAGCAGGATATCCATCCATTAGTAATAATGGAATTCTCTATTTTTCAGCTTATAGAGAAGATAATATAGGTAAATCTGATATTCACAGTTCAAAATTCGTTAATGGTTATTGTGATACTCCAAAGAATTTAGGATCATCAATTAACACAAAATATGCTGAAGGCGATTTGTATATTTCTCCAGATGAAAGTTTTATAATTGTATCATGTTGGAATAGACCTGACAATAGCGGTGAAAGCGATCTTTATATTAGTTTTCGGAATCTTAATAATACGTGGACTGAACTGAGAAATATGGAAGAACCAATAAATACAAAACACAATGAAAACTGCCCTAGCTTTTCACCGGATGGAAAATATTTTTTCTATAATGTTGTAGAAATTGATGGAAAAATACCTAGAATTAAAACTTATTGGATCGATAGTAAAATAATTGAAAAATTAAAGCCAAATAATTTTTAGTATTAGTAAATACGTTTGGTAACAGCAGTTCAAACTACATGCGGGGTTTTGTAGTTTGCTGACTAAGTTTTATCTTAGTAATGTTGTTCAACGTGGACTTGTCTGCCGACAGGCAGGCAATGAAACAAGGCGGAAATCCCGCACAATTTCTAACCGCGAACCGTTGTAATGCTGTCGTTTTTATTTAACATGGTCATTTAGCAATTTATAAAAATATTTTATTATTTTAGAAATCATAAAATCTTCAGGGTCAAACAAACTTTGTTTATTCCCATAAATAATTTTTCTTAATTTGATCCTGTTGATTTTTATTTGATACTATGAAAAAAATATTTGAAGACTTTCTAAATTTATTCTTTCCCGATCCCGATTCTGATGATGATAGCACAAAAAATCCATTTTGGTTAAAAGTTCTTGGTTTTATTCTAATTGTAATTACTATAGTTTTTTTTGTATTAGCTGCAAACTGAGATTTGTTATTTTATTACAAAAACAAATCAGAACTTTTTGTTACATTTGGGTAAATAATTCAATCTTAGAATATCAATGAATGTAAAACTCACCGACAAGCACAAAATAAAGGTCAAAGAATCAGATGATATATTTGAAGTTATGAGGCATATATTGCTTCGTGACAACAAAATTGACCGTGAAAAAGAACATTTTTGGTTAATATGCATGGCAAGCAATAACCTTATAGTTAATATAGAACTGGTTAGTCTGGGAAGTGTGAATGCTACAACCGTTAAACCCATGAATGTATTTAGGGTTGCTGTATTAAAAGGGGCAGTAAAAGTAATACTGTGCCATAACCACCCCAGCGGAGAAATAAAACCATCAGAAGCCGACAAAGACTTAACCGACCGCCTAATACAAGTAGGGCGAATATTAAACATCGAAGTAACCGACCATCTAATAATAACTACAAAAACCTATATGAGTTTTGCCGACACAGGATTACTGCAAAAACTACAGGAAAGCACCAAATGGATTCCCCAATTCGAACTCATAGAGCGCATACGCAAAGAAGAAAAGAAACTCCGAGAAGAAGCTGTCTTGATTGAAAAAGAAAAAGCCCTGATAGAAAAGGAAAAGGCTCTAATCAAGAAGGAGAAAGAAAAAGCAACCGAAATTGCCAAAGCCATGAAAGAGGAAGGCGACCCAATAGAAAAAATTGCAAGAATAACAGGCTTAACAGAAAAAGAAATAAAGAAACTATAACAACTACAGGTTTTCCCGGCTAAGATTAGTTTATCACCGGACTTTTTCTAAAACTGGAAACCCTATCACGCATACGTCAGTTTTTTAACCAAAAAGTATAGATTGAAGAATATACATAGCGTGTGCGTTGGCCCGAAAAAACGGCTAGTGTCAAGTCAGGTATGAGATGACGGGTAAGTTGCAGTAATTTTTGTTAACAAAAAGTACAAGGAAATAATAGATGGATGGTTATTATTATTGAAGAAATATTTATAAGGTATTTATCTTTGATAAGATAAGAAACGGTTTATAATTTCAACTTATATCCCCGTTCGGCGTAGTTTAGCGATAGCGTAACTACGTCGTTCTATTTTAGGTAAGTTGTACTTACCATTCCGCAATAGCGGAATGTAATATCCCAAAATAGCTTTACAAAAATTTAGGTAAAATGATGTCTTTGTGCATTTCCGAGGAAAGGGCAAAGTGTACCGATATTTGTATTTTACCTTCCGAGGAAGGGGTAAAGAGTACCGATATTTACATTTTACCCTCCGAGGAAGGGGTAAAGAGTACCGATATTTGTATTTCAACCTCCGAGGAAAAGGTAAAGTGTTACTCGGAGGCATTTTTGTTTGCCAGGAAAGAGCATAACACCCCCGGAAGGATGGGGACTCTGCCCGGAAACATTTTTTAGTACATGGAAACCTGCACTAACTCTCTTACAAAACAAATAACAGGTCATTTTGACTATTTATCTACTCCGATTGGGATTTTTTAACCAGTTCGGCGAAATCTCAGACTTCGTTGTAAATAACATGTAGGCCCTGCTTGCAGCAGGCAAGTGTGTCTACAGATAAAAAATAAATACAACAACAACTACTATTGGAATTATTACTGGAATTTTAACAGGAATAATCAGTGCATTAAAAGCATTGATATTTAATTGTTATCGGATTTTAATACTTTTTTTCTCGTTGATTTTCGCCGATTTATTTATTGATTTTCGCAAAATAATAATTTTAATTTCTGAGAAATCTGCGTGAATACGCGACTTGATCTGTGTTTTATCTGCGAGAAATAAATTTTGATCAGACTGATTAGTTACACAATATTAAATCAGCTCTGTTGAAAATTCATTACTTTAAATTGCAAAAAAACTTACCTAATTTACATATTCATCAATTTACATCTTAATTTATCAAGAATCTTTAAATAACTAATTTTGCCCATAAATAATAAAATATTACTTTAGCAGTTAATATTGTGAAAAAAGTAAAAAGAAAAATCATGAATCCAATAACAACAGCAAATAAGTTAAAAACACTTCGGAATTTAAAAGGATTAACAGCTGAACAAGTTGCCGAGAAAGCTAAATTAAACCTGAACGATTATAAAGCACTTGAATCTGGAAAAGTTGCTGTTTCAGTAGAAAAATTGGAAAAAGCATGTGAAGCGTTGGAATTAGATATTCATGAATGGTTTGATACTGATAGTTCGAACGTTTTTATAAATAATGCAGAAAATAATAAAGGTGGGAATAATTGTGATAACTGCTATTTTTACGAACGTACCGAAGAAGATACAAAAATGCTGGAAACTTTATCGGCAATAGCCGAAGCTTTAACTAAAAAGCTCGATGATGAAATCCTTACAAGAAGAGTAGAACAAGTCTTAAAAAAGAATCCTGATTTAACGGATGATAAAGAAGACTAAAAAGTTAAATAGTACCTTAAGGTTAGTCACTATAATTTCCAACTTAAACACAAACATATTGGTAATCCTCCCGAAAACTTTCGGGGCCAATTTTGCACTACCGTGCAATAAGTATTTCCCCTCTAAACAAATTTGTTAGCACTTCGTGGATAACTTTAACTACCAACTAGACAAGCAAAGTAATTCTAAACGCCCAACTTATAACATGCCATCAACAGTAATGCGGGGTTTTGTGGTTCGCTGACAAAATATTATCTTAGTAAAGTTGTTCAACAACAATGAAACACAGCGGGTAAACCCCCGTTCGGCTTAGGCTGTGCCTAAGCCGTCAATATTATTTAAGGCTCTGCCTTCATTTATAAACTTAGCCATGAGAAAATTTATAATCTTAAGCATTGTGCTGCCCTTAATTTATGCATGCAATTCTACTCAAAAAAATGAATCAGAAATTGAAGCAAAAATTAAAACTGAACTTCAAAAAATTATTGACGAAAACAACATCCCCGGTATTAACCTGGCTATAGCAATGCTTAATGGTGAAGTAATAGCAGTTTCTGCAGGTTATTCCGATAAAGAAAAACAAATACAGATGAAACCCGAAGGTAAAATGTTTTCGGGGAGTACAGGAAAAACTTTTTGCGCTGCCATTATTTTGCAATTATTGGATGAGGGTATGCTAAATCTCAATGATAAAATCTCGAAATATTTTGGAGAAGAAGAATGGTTCGACAAAATTCCTAATGCCGAAGAAATAACACTTAAAATGTTACTTAATCATACTTCAGGAATTCCACGTTATGTATTTGATGATTCCATATGGAAAATTATGAAAGAAAATCCCGATAAAATATGGACAGGTGTTGAACGCCTTTCATATATTTTCGATGCAGAACCGGTTCATCCCGCAGGAAAAGGTTGGGGCTACTCAGATACAAATTACATAATTCTTGGAATGCTTATAGAAAAGCTAACAGAGAATGAATATTATGCAGAACTAAAGAGACGAATTTTACAGCCATATAATCTGGATAATACTATGCCGGGTAATTCAAGAGAAATACAAGGTTTAATCCCGGGTTATTCAGTTTATTCAAAAGATTTATTTGTTCCTGAAAAAGTGCTGTTAGATAATGGCAAGTTTGTATTTAACCCGCAAATGGAATTTACCGGAGGTGGTATAGCATGCACAACAACTGATTTGGCAAAATGGGGAAAAATGTATTACGGGGGGAAAGTATTTTCTGACAACGCATTGAAGTTAATGAAAACACCTTGTCGTCAGAAAACTGATCTTGCTGATAATGCTGGATACGGATTTGCAGCATTTGTATGGAACGAAAATGGTAAAACATCGTATGGGCATACAGGATTCTTCCCCGGTTATGTAACCATATTTGAATATATCCCTGAACAAGATATATGTATTGGCATGCAATGGAATACAGATAAAACAAATCCCGAAAAATCTTTGCATCGATACCTGGATAGTATAAAGAAGATTATTGATATGTTATAAAATTACTTTTTGATGAAAATATTTTAAAAAATATAATAAAAATTTTAAATAAATTATTTATAATTGCGCTTGATTCCACCATATAACAAGAAATTAATATCATAGTCATATCTAACTATTAACTTAAAAT
>DAOVYZ010000441.1 GCA_030635365.1 Bacteroidales bacterium | reverse complement strand
TCTTAACTTTAAGGGGAACTCCCAGCCAAGCCTCACATAATTCACCAATAATATCAAACTCTCCCAGCATGCTTAATTTAAAATAATCTTTCTTTTTAAGCAATAATGCCTTTTTTTGTTTTATCATATAACCTGTCATTGATCTGTCAGCAAGCCACATATCGAGAGCATCTCTTTCATCGTCCATGTAAGGACAAGCAAGCATTCTGGAGTCTTTATCATATAAAGCTACGTAGAAATTTCGTGTATCAATTAATAATCCCAACTGATCTCTAATAACTCCTATAAATTCCTCAACATTCTCTGAAGTTACTACTGCATATGCAATATTAAATTGTATCTTTTGTATTAACTCTGAATGAACACGTTCTAAGAACTCACTTATCTTTAAAGAAATTGTTTTCATTAATTCCTTTTCTTCCTTTGTAAAAAATGAAGCACTCGTTTCTGTCGCTTTACCTATATAACAAATCTTTATTTTTCCAACTATTTTCTTTTTTAACTTTAATGTTATTTCAATACATTCTTTTGTCTTTTTAAAGTTTTCTGTTTTGTATATTTTTGTTTTATATTCAATATAACAAGCAGTATTGTTAGGTTCCTGAAAAGCTTCCGGTAATATAATCACCAGTTCATCAAAGTATTTATCAATTGTTATATTTTTTTGCGACGATACATTAGAAATAGCCTGTAAACATTTTATTTTCTTGACCTGTTCATTTATTTTCCATTCATTATGTTTTTTTTCAGTTATATCTCGAAGATATGAACGGGTTCCTACAACTTTTCCATTGGTTTCAATTATTTCATTTACCGATATATCAATAAAAACAGTACTTCCATCTTTTTTTATTCCTCGAAATTCATACCGTGACGTATCTTTGTTTCTTTTAAACCTTGATATATGAATATCTTTTACCATCTCCTGATCGTCAGGATGAACAAGGTCTCTATGGGAACGTTTTTTAATCTCTTTGACCGTATAACCGAATAAATCTGCAAATTGTTTGTTAGTATACACCAGATTACCATCTTTATCATCACTTGCAATAGCTACATTGGCTAACTCAACTAAATCTGCAAATCTATCTCTTCTTTCCTCTATTTCGTTTACGTAATTTTTTCTTTCGGTTATGTCTGAAATAATAACAATGTTTTCTTTCTGTATATCATTACAATCATTTATTGGTTCTGTTTTAATCTTAAACCATTTATGATTTATTTTAATATTTCTAGATTGACGTTTTGGCAAACTGAGTTTAAAATCCTCAGGAGGAGTATCAGATCCTGAAATTACTTCCCAAAAGTTAAGGCCTATTAAGTTCTTTTTGGGTTTTTTGAAGTATTTACGTGCTGTTTTGTTGCAATCAACAATAATAGCTTCTTTATTAACTAATAAAATAATAGTACTAATGGTATCGAAAACTCTTTCCCAATTATCTGATAAATATTTATTCTTAAAACCAGGTTTTTCTTTCTTATCCTTTATTAAATTTTTATTTCGAAGTTTCTCAACCTCCTTTATCAACTCATCTTTTGTATATTCTCTTAATTCCTTCATTCTCCGAAAAATAACGTTTAAATTATATACGGCCTCAGTCTAATATTGTTTGTTGTGTTTATAAAATATTTATTAATTTTTGATAAGATTATTATTTATCATTATATATGCTCAAATTAAGCAGATAAAAACTATTGTTTATCCAATTAAAAGATATTTATTAAGGTATCTAAGCTTTCCATAACAGCTTTTACAAAATCTATACTGATAAATTCAACTAAAGGCAACCTCTAATAATTACTTTTTATTACAAGTGGCTACAAAAAATCATTACTTCGTTGTCAGGGAAAATCTTTCCTCGACATAGCTACTGCTATACCTGTGGAATATTTTACCTTCCGCCTTGTACTGATCTTTTTCGCTCACTTTCATTTACAAAACCAATTATTAGAGGTTGCCTAAAATATATTCAAAACAACAGAAATGTTAAAGTATATACTTCTTAACGTAACTTCCTTAATTCCAGAAACAATATTCCTTTTTATTAATAAGTTACTATAATAATAGTTCGTTACATTTTTATATTAGCCTGAAACTAAGAA
The DNA here is from genome assembly GCA_030635365.1 of Bacteroidales bacterium. Classification (GTDB taxonomy): domain Bacteria; phylum Bacteroidota; class Bacteroidia; order Bacteroidales; family UBA12077; genus UBA12077. The sequence goes on along the minus strand of DAOVYZ010000441.1, from coordinate 1,412 downwards.
CTTTAGCAAAATCAGTATAGTTTAGTTATTTTACTGATTATCATCACCTTAGTTATTTGATAAAATTTAGCTTTGCCAAAATTTAACGAAGTATTGGTATAAAAAACTCAGTTTATAATATTTTTTGCTTTTTTTTAAAATATGTGTCAAGTATTTTAATTAATTCATCATAAAGAATTGGTTTTGCAATATAATTATCACATCCAGCCTCTATAATTTTTTCTTTATCACCTGATAAAGCAAAAGCTGTTTGAGCTATTATTGGTATTTTAGGATATTTGGATTTTATCTTCTTAGTTGCAACAAATCCATTCATTACCGGCATTTTTAAATCCATTAGTACCATATCTATATCGTTAGAATCACAAATACTAACTGCTTCCTGCCCGTTTTTAGCTCTATGCACTTTTATTCCTCTATCTTTTAAGACTTCAAAAAGGTATTGGTAGTTAGTATCTTCATCTTCGGCTACCAAAACAATCTTATTTCTTAAGTTATCATCTGCAAATGTTGTTTTCTTCATCTCTAAATTATTAGTTTTTTTTGTTTTCTGTATTACATGAGGCAAATTAAAATAAATCTCGGCCCCTTTGCCTGTCTCTGATTGAATCCAAACTTTACCTCCAAGTGCTTCGACATAAGCTTTTGTAATTGACAACCCCAAACCTGTACCTCCATAAACTCGTGCAAAATCAGATTCAACTTGCCAGAATCGATCAAAGACTTTTTCTTGATTCTCTTTACTTATACCAATACCACTATCTTTAACACAAAATTCCAAATAACCTGATTTCAGGTCACAACTTATGGTAATAGCACCTACATCAGTAAATTTAATTGCGTTATTTATTAGGTTATTTATTATCTGACTTAATTTAATTTTATCTGTATTAATATATTGTTCTTTTTCCTGAACATTATTAAAGTAACTAATTTTAAGCCTTTTTTCCAAACATTGTGGTTCAAATTCATCAAAACTTAACTTGACAATATCATTTAAATAAAAATCATCTTTTTTAATTTCAAATTGCCCTGTTTCTATTTTGGAAATATCTAGTATATCATCAATTATACTTAAAAGTTGGTTACAGCTAATATTTATTATTTCCAGATACTTTTCTGATTTTTCTTTTGATAAATCTGATACGAATAATAATTTTGAGAAGCCAATAATCCCATTCAATGGTGTTCGAATTTCATGCGACATATTTGCCAAAAAAGCTGATTTTAATTTATCGCTTTCTTCAGCCTTTAGTTTAGCCATTTCCAGTTCAGTAATATCTGTCAAAATATTAGAAATGCCAATAACTTCATCATCTTTATTATAAATAGGCTCGCATGTAATATCTTTATACATTACCTTTTCATCAATATTTAGTTTTATAATTTTATTTAATTTTTCTTTTGTCTTT
>DAOVYZ010000379.1 GCA_030635365.1 Bacteroidales bacterium | reverse complement strand
TATACATATCTGTTTGTCCATGTATAAATTGAGATAGAAATAAAAATATTAGTAAATAAAATGTTTTCATTGATTTTGATTTAAAATTTTACAAATATTCCCAGGAAAAAAGTGCGTAAACCAGGGGGAGTAATTTCATGAGTGTTCGATCCATTTGAACTATATTTATACCCAAATACATTTTTCCTGTTAAAAACATTATCAACAGAGAAAAATGTAAACCAACTACAATTAAATAATTTAAACATTTTCACCAGATTTATACCAACGTTGTAATAATCAGGTGTTGTACTGGTTTGTTGCAGTCCAGTTTGATTAATATAATAATAAGATCTGCTACTCGCATAACGATAACTAAATCCCATAGCAATATCAGAAGCATTAAACCAATACTTGGCTACAAGGGTTAAATTATGGTCAGAAACAAAAGATGGCTTAGTATATAAAAAAGAATTATTATATTTTCGTTTTGTATCAATAAATGAATACGATATCCAATAATCGAAACCGTCAATTGTTGATTTGTCTCTCCAGAAAACATCGATGCCCCTTGCATAGCCATATCCATTATTTGAATACGCAATCTTGTTTGTTGAAATTAGTAAGGGTAAGTTATCGTATTCCTTATCGTATAATTCAATTCTAAATATCCGATTATTATACCCCCACTGATAATTTAAAATATAATGACTGGCCTTTTCAAAAGCTAATTTATTTTCCAATATTATAGAATCTTCTGAAACCTGATGAAATGTGCCATACGAAAACGATATCTGAGAATTATTTTCAAATTTATAAACCATCGACAGTCTTAAATCTAAATTATTTGTAGAAACCATATTTGAATTTTCATATCTTAGTCCTGCTCGAAGAGCTATTTTATTAAATAAATAAACATTCGATTCGAGAAAAAAAGCCGAGTAAAGCTCGTCTAACTTATTTGATATTCCATTACTATCTGTTTTTTTCCGGTTATGTACGTTTATTCCCGTTATAATGGTATTTTTATTGAAAAATCGTGTTATTTTCATTTTAGCCTGAAGCATATTTTCACGTATACTGAAATTAGTACTTCCAAAAACAACCTTATCGATATTGTTAGTATATGAAATACCTGTAAACAAATTTGATTTTTTTGATACTTGAGATTGGTACGAAGTATTAATTAAAACAAAATCATTGTTCAAGCTATATCCAATTGAATTTACAGGAAATGTATAATCCGGAATATTGATTTTCATTTTCTGTTTTGTATAAATACCATTCACTTTCAACAAACCTGTTTTACTTAACTTTTGTCGGAATAATAAATTTGCATTTCCACCATTAGGTTCATTTATCCAATCAACATTTTGTTTATTTACAGCAAAAAAGGGCTTTAAGTTTGTGTAATCACCAATAATATTTACTGAGCTCTTTTTGTATTTTCTGGCCACTGTTCCACTAATGCTTGCAAAGGTTAATCCCACAGTTGTGAAAGATGTATCACTCAGATCATTTGTCTTAAGGTCTAAAATAGCTGACAATGCTTGCCCATATTCTGCTGAGTATCCTCCGGTACTAAACAATACTCCCTTAAACAAATCAGGTTGTAGTCTCCCCCTTTGAGGAATCTCTGGTAAACCCGAAAAATAGGGATTTTGAACTACCATACCATCAATAATTGTTTTAGTTTCAAAATCAGATCCCCCCCTAACAAATATTCCCTCTTTTTCGCCAACGAGTTGAGTTCCCGGCAAAGTAAGTACGATTTTAGGCAAATCGCCTCCTGCACCAGGTGTATTCCATATCTCCATAGATTTAAATACAGTTGCTCTTTTCGTATCACTTGCTTCAAATACACTTGGCGAAACAACTACTTCTTTTATGTCAATACTTTTTGAAAACAAAATGATGTTAACCGTTAAGCTATCAGTCTCTAAAATAAGCTTTTTACCAACTGAATTATAGCCTATACAGCTAACTATTAAAAATTGCTCTCCCGTTTCGGTTGTTGTAAATATATAATTACCCAATGCATCGCTCGTAGTGCCATCATAACTATCTTTAATATATATATTTGCAAATGGAATCTTATTATCCTTCTCATCCTTAAGAACTCCTTTAAGTACTGTCTGAGTGCTTGAATCCAGTGAAAAAATTAAAAATAAACTCACAAAAACTTGAAACCTAAACAAAGTACTTTTATAAAAAAAATTCTTATTTCAATAATCTAAGATTATACTTTTTAACAATACTTCTATTTAAACAATATTTTGAATACATTTTAAGAACATCTGTTACAGCAGAAATAAATGCATTAAATCTAAGGTAACCCGAAATTGTATTTTTATCATTTTTAATAGAGTTCACAACGTTTTTAAGGGTGAAAAAATCACAAAGTATTTGCAATTCTTTTTTAGTAATTTTACTGAAATTTCTTACTGCCTCGTCCCATGAGGACAATTCAACCCATTCTTTCAATGAGTTTGGATTCTCGAATAAATTATTTTCAACACAATAATCATATAATTTTGTACCGGGATAACACATAAAAATCGAAAAATCGTAATAAGTTGGTTTAAGTTCAATAGCTAAGTTTACAGTATGCTTAATATCTTCTTCTTCTTCGGTAGGAAATCCAAGCATAAACGAGCCTACAGTATTTATGTCAAGCTCTTTACACATTGCCATTGTTTCTTTAATCTTTGTTATGTTAATACCTTTGTTAATGAATTTAAGCATTCGGGGCGATCCTGTTTCAATACCAAAATATATACATTTACAACCTGCGGTTTTCATCATTTGCAACACGTCCCTATCAAGTCCTACCCGTGCATTACAAAACCAGCCAATTTCAATTTTATTATCAATTAACAATTTACAGAAATTGCTGAGCCTTTCTTTTTCGCCTGTAAATAAATCATCAGTAAATCCGATACCATCAACATTAAAATTTTTAATTAAATATTTAATCTCTTCAATAATTTGATGAACATCTTTTCCTCTCCAAATACTTTTATGGTACGAATTATTATAACAAAACCCGCATTTCCCAGGGCATCCTTTTGAGCTATATATTCGTAATAAACGTTTGCATTTTGCCCAATTCTGATAATATTTACCAACATCCAGCAAGTCCCATGCAGGAATTGGAAGTTTTGTAAGGTCAATGAAATCATCACTCTCATTTACAAACAATTTGTCATCTCGTTTATATCCCAACCCTTTAATATCTCCATACTTATATGTTTTATCTCTAATTGTATTTAAAAGGTTAAGCATTGGGTATTCACCTTCTCCAGCAATAATAAAATCAATAAATTCATTTTCTAAGGTTTCTTCTCGTAAGAGTGAAGGGTGAACTCCTCCCCACACAACAAAAGCATTTGTTGATTCCTTTATAACTTTTGAAACATAAGCTGCATCTTTTAACATTTTGCCTGTATAGGCTGAAATACCAACTAAATCTGGCTCAAAACTTTTAATTACTTCAGAAATTGATTTCGATGATATTTCGCGATCGTAAATCTTAATAGCATACCCTTTTTTTCTTAATACAGAAGCAATTGAAATTATTCCAAGTGGTGCATAGGGCTGATCCTTTGCAACGGTTCTTTGCGGACTTATAAATAATACATTCATTAAAGTAAGTTTTTTAATTTCATGTTTTTAGCTTATTATTAAGTAGTATTGAAATTACACCTATGCTAAGACCAATTGTACTATACATAAAAAAAAGATAGTGCATAAAACAAGTTTTTAATACAAAGAGAAATCCTTTAATTTTATAACAAAATCGAAAAAAATTAAGATTTAACATGGTAAATGTCCCTATCAAAAAAATTAAAAACAGGGCTAAAATCTGAATATTCCCAATTATCGATAATACTATTGTACCTATAAGTATTAGCCATACAGAAAAACTACTAATAATGTTATTTAATGATAAATCCTGATCGATTTTCAGAATCTTCTCATTTAGAATAAGTTTTGTCCAGGGAATAGCTCTATGAAAAACATCCGATTTAATTAAACTAAAGAAAGTATAATCTTTACAATGTGTAACCTGAAGTTTCTTATTTAAGATTGTAGTGTACTTATTTTTAAATAACCTGTAACCAAGTTCAATATCCTCAATAGTTGCGCTTTTGTAGGCATCATCGAAACCTCCTAATAAGTTAAAAACGTCT
>DAOVYZ010000372.1 GCA_030635365.1 Bacteroidales bacterium | reverse complement strand
ATGGTAGAGACGGCTTTTATGAAGGATGGGTTGCAAAATCAATTGTTAAAGGAATAAAAAAAAGAGACGGATATTTATCTTTAAACGACTTAGCAAATTATGAAGCTAATATTTCTTCGCCCCGGTACGGAACTTATCGAAATTATGAAATATTAAGTGCGGGTATTCCTCAATCAGGTGTGTCTGTAATTGAAGGTTTAAATATTTTGGAAAATATTGATTTAAAAGAATCAGGGCACTATTCCGGCAATGCCAAAACACTTCACATAATAGCCGAAACATTTAGGAAAATTTATACTGACAGATATTATTTTATAGGTGATCCGGACTTTTCCGATGTGCCGGTTAGTGGCCTTGAATCAAAAGATTATGCAAAAGAAAGGTTTAATTCAATTAATCAGCTTTATCCCGAGCCTAAATCGTACAGGGAAACAGAAGCAGGGACACCCGGTAAATATGAAAACAAAAAGAAAAAAACAGAAAACATTATAGCTGATGTAGAGTATAGTGGAAGTACTACCCACTTGTGTGTAATCGATAAAGACGGAAACGCAGTTTCATTAACACAAACCTTAGGTACTTTTTTCGGTTCCGTACAAACAATAAGTGGTGTTCTTCTGAATTGTGCAATGACAAATTTTTCCGATTCTGATAATCCTAATATTCTTAAAAGCAATAAGCAACCAAGAAGCTCTATAGCCCCAACAATAATTTTAAAAGATAATAATCCTTACCTATTAATTGGTACACCGGGTGGAAGTAGAATTATAGCAACTATTATTCAGGTTATCGTAAATATTATCGACTTTGATATGAATGTAGAAGAGGCTAATTGTGCCCCAAGATTTTACACTCAGAAATGGGCGGATTATTTACATCTGGAGTCCGGAATTGATCAAGAAGTAATTGACCAATTAACTAAAATGGGACATTCGGTAAGAATTCACGAAGGAACTGACTTGTTTTTTGGTGGTGTTCAAATGATTTTAATTGATCAGGATACAGGCAAATATTATGGCTCAGCTGATATTAGAAGAGGGGGGAACGCAATCGGCTATTAATAATAATTAATATGATTGTAACTGTTACATTAATAATTTTCATCCTGGCACTTTTGATTGGTGAATCAATAATTATCAACCAAAGCACCGGGAATATAATGGTTAAAATTCATATTAATGGTACCAGGGGGAAATCAACGGTAACAAAATATATTAGTGCAGGGCTAAGAGAGGCAAATTTAAAAGTTATTGGAAAAGTAACCGGCGAAATTCCCACTCTTTTATTACCGGATGGAACAATCAAAACTATAAAACGGAGAGGTTCTGCGAGGGTTCAAGAACAATTCAAAATTATTCGCAAAGCTAGTAATGATAAAGTAGATGCTTTGGTATTAGAGTGTATGTCTATTGATCCGGCTCTACAAAAATTGGAAAGTACGTTTTTTAAGCCAAATATTTATATCATCACTAATATAAGAGATGATCATCGCGAAAAAATGGGCAATAGTTTTGATTCTCAAGTAAAAACAATCTGTAATGCAATTCCTTATAATAGTAAAGTAATAGCTATTGGCAGTACTTATATGCATATTATTAAAGAAAAGGCTATAGCCAAGAATTCTCGTTTTATTAAGGCCATTAATTTATATGATTCCGAGAAAGAAAAAATTCCACAGATTATATACGAATCAAATATAAGATTGGCATTAACTGCCTGTATTGAAGCAGGTATTTCAAGGCAACATGCATTTAATGCAATATTAAAACAACTTGATAAAACCGAATCCCCTATTTACTCCATTTCTAATACTGCCCATAAGCAATATTTTCTTAACGCTTTTTCAGTAAATGATACTCAATCTGCCGATGATTATCTGGAACATTGGTTAAACAAACTAGCTATTACAGATAAAATAGTTGTCGTCTTTAACACTCGGTCAGACAGACCATTGCGTACAGGCCTATTTACCGAATGGATAAAATCCAATCATGAAAAAATTGCTACTGTTATTTTAACAGGAAATCACAGAATGAGGGCAAGTCGTTTACTTGCAGCATCTAATAATAATATTAAGATAAAAAGCATTAAAATCAATTCCCAAGTTCATATTAAGAATATTATTCTTGAAAATACCGGGAATGCCACGTTAATAGTAGGAACAGGAAATATAAAAGGACTTGGGTATCAAATAATAAACGAATTTTCAGAAGCATCATGATAACTGAAATATTTTTAATTGGTTTAGTTGTTGGATTCCTATTTTATGAGTTGGTGGGGATATCTCCCGGTGGAGTTATTGCTCCGGCATACTTTGCTCTTTTTATTTTCCAACCCGGTAAAATAGCCATGACCGTCTTATTATCATTAATCATTTTTTTTATAATTAAATTCCTTTCTATGCACCTGGTTATTTATGGCCGTCGAAAACTACTTCTTGCAATTCTTATAGGTTTTTTACTCAAACTAATCATAGATATTTACCTGCAACCCTTAAATTCAATTAAGCTGGATTTACAATCTGTCGGCTATATTATTCCCGGATTAATTGCCAATGAAATGACCAGACAGAAAGTTGTTCCAACTATACTTTCACTTGGTATTGCAACAATTTTAACATATCAAATAGCCCAATATCTATGAAACAATTATCATTAAATATAAGGTTATTGATTGTTTTTGTTGTTTTTATGGCAGGGTTTATTGTTTCAAATTTTGGATTTGCAGGTATTGAAAAGAAAGAATATGATTTACAAATGCAACAGGCAGTTGAATTAACAAAAGAATGGTTTAAAATTGTCCAATACCAAAAAGAAAAAAGAGGCATCAATTCAGATGTAACATCTAATGTTCTGCACAATTATATGATTGGAAACGATTTTACTCCAATAACAACAACCCTTGGCTCGCTTAATGCTAAAGAAATTTCAACAAATCCTGATTTTGCAGCACTTATTGTAAAGTTCATAAAAAAGGCAGAAATAGAAAACGGTGAAACAATAGGTGTTATTTTATCCGGTTCATTCCCATCTCTCGCAATATCAACATTGGCAGCATTGCAAACATTAAAACTTGATGTTGTTCTAATGAGCTCCCTTGGTGCGTCATCATATGGAGCCAATCAACCCGATGCAACATGGCTTGATATTGAAACCTGGCTTATTGAAAATGGAGGATTAAAATATAAATCTTTACTTGTTTCAATGGGAGCCGAAAATGATAATGGTTCAGGTATTAGTGATGAGGGTATCAGATTAATGAAGGAAGCTGCCTATCGAAACAATCGAGAATTATTTATTCCTGAAAGTTTAAATCAATCAATAAATAAGCGAGTCAACATATTTACCTCCAAAAGTATTTCTTTATTGATAAATATTGGAGGCAACCATGCGTCTTTAGGCAAGTGTACTCATTCTGTTTCTATTCCAAACGGGTTTAATAATACCATTCAATTGTGTGATGACAACAATAGAGGTGTAATTCAAGAAATAAACTCACATGGAGTTCCAATTATAAATCTTCTGAACATTAAAGGGCTTGCGAGTAAATATGGAATAGATATATATCCGGGTATTCGCTATTCTGAATCATTAAATCTTTTCAACAAAACAAAACAAAATCAAGTTGCACACACTGTTGTACTAATAATTTGTTTGTTATCTCTTTTAATTTTAACAAACCGGAATATTAGCATTTACAAAAAAAATTGATCATGAAAAATTACACAATTCAATTTCATTCATTAAATAAAAACCTTTGCTTATGAAAAAAATTACTTTATTACTTGCATTATTCTCATTTTTAGGAATGCAAATCTATTCTCAAACAACGGTTACAGGTACAGTTACTGACAAAGGGGGAATTTTACCCGGTGTTAATGTAGCCGTTAAAGGAACAACAATCGGAACAGTGACCAATATTGATGGCCGATATTCGATTTCTGTTCCGAATGATTCTTCGATTCTGATTTTCTCATACGTTGGAATGAAAACTCAAGAAGTAACTATTACAGGTGATGTTGTAAATGTTGTTTTAGAAGTACACGATATCTCTTTAAAAGAGATAGTTATTACTGCTTTAGGATTAGAAGCAGATAGAGACAAATTATCCGTGGCAATTACCAGTGTAGGTTCTGAGTCATTAGAAAATACAGCTGAATCCGGTGTAATCCAAAGTTTATCTGCTAAAACCTCAGGAGTTAATATTGTTCAAAACACCGGTGATCCGGGATCAGGTGCTTACATT
>DAOVYZ010000049.1 GCA_030635365.1 Bacteroidales bacterium | reverse complement strand
AGCTACTAATTCATTTTCTAGTTTGTCCATTTCGGACACATCACCTGTAAGTTCTAGCAAAAGTAATCCGCTTGTACTACAAACATCATCAGTTGCTTCATGTAACCCTAATCGTGTTTTTATTGAACAACCAAATTTAGTAAGTACCGACTGTACTTTACCTGCTTCTTTTTGCCTGTCTGTAATAAGAACTCCTAGTATCCTGGTTTCTTTTGCCATAATTCAATTAAATTTTACCATTTGTAAATTACAAAAATTATTTATTTAAGTCAAAAATCATTTTCTGAACATTAATCCCTCCAATCTCATTTAACTCTTTTTCAAGATTATCCCAATCAGAAATTTTTCCCGTTAATTCTAAAATTATAAATCCATTTCTACTACATATATCTTCTGATAATTCATGAAAACCTAAACGCGTTTTTATTGAAGTAGCATATTTACTTAATACTTTCTGGGTTCTTCCCGATTCCTTAATACGGTCAAGAACATTTATTCCTATAATTCTTTTTTCAGACATATCTTGAGTTTTACAGTTAATTATATTTCTTGAGTTCCGAGCTATAAACTTCGAGCCTTGAGCTTTTTTGTTTTGTGAACAATTTAATAAAATTAGTAATACTAAAAGCTAATAGCTAACAACTAATTTAAAAGTACATATCTCTTTCACCATTTTGAATCTTCGTAATACGTTCGCGCAATTGCCTGATAACTTTCTCATCATCTAAGCCTGTAATTTCTTTATTAATTATTTTCCAGGCTTTTTCTGATACCTCAGGAGTTGCATAATCTTCAATATACTCAGCTAAGGTTAATATTGCATTAGGAGTACAGAAACGTTTTATAAACCCCGGAACAGAAAACTCCATAAAATGCTCACCGGTTCTTCCCAGGCGATAACATGCAGTACAGAAAGATGGTAAATATTCATTTTCTATCAATTCATCAATTATTTCAGCTAATGACCTGTTATCATTTATTGCAAATTGTTCGCGATTTAGATTTTGTTCTTCGTTTTGGCTTTCCTGATATGAACCAAGCTCAAGCTTTGTACCTCCATCAATTTGAGAAACACCAAACTCCATAACTTCACGTCGAACTTTGATTGACTCACGTGCTGTTAAAATCATTCCTGTATATGGAACAGCCAATCTCAATATGGCTATTAATTTTACAAAATCGTCATCGTTAACCATGTATTTGGGATCAACATCAATAGCAGATGCATCCTGAATTCTCGGAAATGAAAGTGTGTGTGGCCCTACATTGTAACATGCTTCAAAATGATTTGTATGGCGAACCATCGCTAAAACTTCATATCGCCAATCGTATAATCCAAATAAAGCTCCAATTCCTACATCATCTAATCCTGCTTCCTGTGCACGGTCAAGAGAAGTTAACCTCCAATCGAAATCTTTCTTTTTACCTCCTAAATGATATTTTGCGTAAGCCTCAGGATAATAAGTCTCCTGAAATACCTGATATGTACCAATACCCGCTTCTTTAACAGTCCTGTATCCATCAATATCCAAAGGAGCTGCGTTTATATTTACACGGCGAATTTCTCCGTTACCTTTTTTTACCCCATAAACTGTTTTAACATTATCAGCTATAAATTCAGGAGAATAATGCTTATGCTCACCATAGACAAGTATTAAACGCTTTTGCCCATTATCTTCAAGTGCTTCCACTTCTTTAATTAATTCCTGATCTGAAAGTGTTTGACGAACAGCATCTTTATTTGTTGCTCGAAATCCACAGTATTTGCAATTATTTGTACACTTATTTCCCACATATAAAGGTGCAAACAAAACTATACGATTCCCATAAACCTTTTCCTTAAGAGTTTTTGCCCCTTGCTTAATTTCTTCAATTAACTCAGGATTCTTTGCATTAATTAATACAGCTGTTTCCTCTAAATTTAGCCTCTCCTTATTTAAAGACTTGGCTATAACCTCACGAACTCTTTCTTGTGTCGATTCTGTTTTATTTATATAATTCCAAATCTCTTCAGAATCAATAAATGGCTTCATTCGTTGATCTTTAATTCTGTATTGTTCCGGATAGAATTTCATATACTTTTGTTTTTATCATTTGAAAATACTCCATAAAACTTTAAAAACAGTTTATCCAAATAAGGCCATTTCTTAAAGAAAATAACCAGCAAACTTAAAAACGAAAAGATTTAATAATTATGCTCACTATTCTCTTGATTCTTTAATAGTACTGACTTTACCTGGATTCCTTTTAAGCGTCCTAATTGGCCGGTTAAAGAACCAATCTCATCCGTTGTACCTTCAAGAACAAGAGAAATAATGTTTTGACCATTACTGCGCGGTATGCCTTGCCTGCCAATAATTATATTGGAATGTTTGAAAGCGATTTCGTTCATAAATTGAACGACTTCTTTGCCTTCAACTAGTATAAGTGCGGTTCCTATTCTCTTTTCCATCAGATTTCCTCCGGATTAGACTTTTTATTTAACCTTGAAATAGAAATTTATCCATTTCTCAGAAAGCTTAATTTATTTTACTGTTAATTTGCTAACAAAGGTAAATAAGAATTGATTATCCAACAAATGACTTTTATCATGCAGCTACCAAAAATAAGCACCATACATACTGCATGATGCTATAATTACTTTAAATAAATACTAACTTTACGAACTATTCTTTTGATGGGTCCTCAACCTTACCCATAAACAATATTGCGTTTGTATACTTTTCTTTAATTACAAATAAAAATGGCCTATTAGCAATAAATTTTGAATTTGAAGGGCCTACAGATGTTACCCACATCTCAACAGAAGTCACTGCAGCTGCTTCGGTCCCTTTTTCATTCACATCAATAAATGATTTATGTTTTACCCTATTAATATACAACTGTATTTCATCGCTTATTTTAGAAAAATCGGCATGCTCAGGATCAAATGCTATCATAAGGTTCATAGCTTTTAACATATAGTTTAAGTTTTTCTCATATGCGAATTTAAACTTTGGGATACTAATATCAACAGTAGTTTCCTCAAGCTTATCAAGCCAATGATTATAGCTCTCGTTATCCAATATATCAAGAATATCAGATATGGATTTATTGTCATCAGGCAATAATATAAGCATACTAAAATTCCCTCTTCCATATGGTAATTCTAATATTTTAAAACAATCGTGATTCATTAACCTGGCTGTAGTTGTTTGGTTCATAAATGGTACTGTAATCTCACTCTTTTCTTTTAAACAAAAGGCCCCATCCACTGTATTCGACACATCAAACCGATGCTTCCAGTTTCCATAGTAATATACCGCATTTATTAAAAACATGATTGCCATTGGATCTATTGATTCAACAATTTCGTCAATCTTACCATGGGTTTTATTGTTCACCCAATCATTAATCTGGTTTACTGCCTCATCATCAAATACAAGCTGTTTAACTTCAGCATCATAATAATCTTGGTTTACTGAAATGAATTCAGGATTTACATTAAAGTTTTCTTTAAGCCAGATAGAATTAGCGATATCAATTATTACACCCGGGTCGACTTCTAATAATTCTTTAACCAAATCTTTTTGAGCCTGGTTAACCTGGTCAATTGTAAGATCACCCAAATATAAAGCGTCCTCAAATGCTTTTTTTGTATCTCCATCTGCTCCATTATATGTCATTAATAATGCTTGTGAAATACTTAAAGGGGATATCATTACGTTTTTGCCTGATTCGGCATTCAAAATACGTTTGAAAATATCAATTCCAAACTCATTATCTGAACCAACCATTTCCATGGATTCTACAGATAATTCTATTACTTTCTCTTCAGTCGGTAAATCAGTTCCATTATCATTATCCTGACATGAAACTGACATAAAAAGATTTAATACGATTAAATAACTGGTAATTTTTCTCATAATCTTCATTTTCTTCGTTTTTATTATTAAAAATAGCCAAATTAATTCCTGAGTGTTTTTATACCGTACCGTGTAGATGAAAACCATTTTTAAATGGTTGCGTTTAGTAAGGTTTTAATTATAAAAAAGCAGCTGAATTAATCGTAAAGGCTCTGATTTAAACTAATGTGGTTGTGCTTTTTTTGTAATATTTGGTGATTTCGTGTTTTAGTGGCAAAAAAAAGAAAGCCACAAAGACACTAAATTTACACTAAGAACAACATTTGTTTATATCATAGCCATCGTAAAATATAACATACTGCCAGATATGGAGATGGCGAAGTCATGTATTCCCCGTTCAAACTTAAATTTTGTGGAAGCAAATCAAATAAATGTATATTTCACCATTTTCTTTGATATGAATCCAGATATTATTGGAGGAAAGGTTCCTGACGATAATTTATACCTAAACTAATTTAGAGTATTAAATACTTTCAAAATTTATTTTTAATTTTAATATTTGTGTAAGTAAATAATATATATCATTAAATAAGAAATTATGGATTCATCAACATATGATTGGAGAAAGAAAAGCATCTTAATTGCAGATGATGAAGTTCAAAACTACATTATTCTTGAAAAAGCTTTAAAAAAGACAAAGATTAAAGTTTATCATGCTGAGAACGGTGAAAAAGCAGTAAAAATATTCAAGAAAAATCCTAGCATTGATATTATATTAATGGATATCAGGATGCCTGAAATGGGTGGTTTAGAAGCAACTAAACTCATAAGAAGTATAAATCGAGATGTACCTATTATAGCATTCACTGCTTACGCTCTTTCCGATGATGAATCGATTGCTCTTGAATTTGGCTGCGATGATTATGTTTCAAAACCAATAAGACCGGCACACATGGTCCAAAAGATAAATGAACACCTCTCAAAACAAAAGTGATTATTGCAAGAGACATTTTACGGTAGTTGCACAGACTTATTTAATAGTTAATGAAGTAATAGCATGTACCATTATTGCGATAGCAATAAGTTACTCTTTTGAAGTTATTATTCGAAGAATAGAAAAAAATATTGTTATTTTATTAACAATAAGAAGCTGCTTCAAACAATGAAAATTTACCAGGTAATAAAGGGAAGTAACTAAATTTATTTATTGGAACTTAGATAAACATTATCCATAAAAGCCCAATTCTTCTTATTGAGTTTGAAATATACAGAACTATTGTAAAACCTTACTGCTGAAATTATTGAGGATAAATTTCTAAAAGAAGTAAGTATGAAATTTATTTAGAAACTTATTTATATTACAATAGCATCTGCCACAATTTCACCAATAGTCTTTATTTCAACATTCAACTTATATTCTTTATTTAATTCCATAAGCTGATCAATACAATTGTGGCAAGGAGTAACAACAATTTCTGCACCTGTTGCCCTAATTTGGTCAGCTTTTATTTTTCCGACTTTAATTCTTCTTTCGGCATACTCACTCATGGCAAGCTGTCCACCACCACCCCCACAACAGAAATTATTTACTCCATGTGGGGTCATTTCAACAAAATCGCTAACAGCTTGTTTTAAAATAAATCTTTGTTCTTCAATAACACCACCTTCTCTCACCATATTACATGGGTCGTGAATAGTAACCTTTTTTGTGTTTTTTGCAGGGTCAAGTTTAATTCTTCCTTCCCGGATATATTCAACTATTAGCTCAACTATAGAAATTTCGTTAAATGGATAAGACTTATTAATATAGTTCGGGCCTTCCCATCTGTTGCCACGGAACCCGTGTCCACATTCAGCAAGAACCAATGTTTCACATCCGAGTTCCGCTACTTTATCAACCAGTCGTTGTGTAATTACGGCTCCTCCTTTATCATCACCTGAAAAATAACAATAATTGGTGACATCGTAGGCATCAGGCGAAAGAGTCCAATCTTCTCCTGCAGCGTAAAAAATCTTTGCAGCAGCACTAATTGATAAAGGAAAAAACTTAGGCTCCCGTGGATTTAATGTATAAAGAACCTTTGCACCTTTTTTATCTAAAGGTATTGTAGCTTTTTCATCATCCAACTCCATTTCAAGGTCTTCGGCTATCCATTCAATAGTGTCAATCAATTCGTCTCTTGGAATGCCCATATTATTACCTGTGTTCAAAGCTGCATCTACAGTTGATTGCAGTCCGGGAACTACTTTATTAATTTCAACGAGCATACTTCTTCCAGCTCTCACCAAAAATGCTATATCAACTCCAATGGAACAATGCATTGAACATCTACCACACATTGTACAAGCACCATAGATAAGGTCAACCATTTCGGCAACAGTTTCATCATTCAAATCCTTTGCACCTACCCATTTTGGAACAGTCTTACCGAGCAATGTATAATATCTTCGATAAATTGCAGAAATCAAGTCAACTTTTTTCCCGGGAATATATTTGTCTTCTTTATGAGTGAGATAATAAAGACACGACTCGCCACACAAGCCACAATGCACACAGCTATTCAGATGAGTTTTAAGCTTACCATGTAGCATTTTATCAAAAATATCCAATGCAGGTTGATATTTCTTTTCTACCATAATCTAAATTTTATTTCTTTTTGGAGGCCAAACTCCTCTATAACCATAAAATCTTCCCATCTGAATTCTTGCAGCAAAAAAATATACTGTATGCTTTAGTTTACCTAAAGGAATATAAAGCAGCATTACACTTGCATAGATGAACAAAAGCGGAAGTAAATTATCCATTAATATTGCCAAACAAGAAATTACCTGAAATCCAATAATCAAAAAGTTACTAAAATAATCATCAGCATTTGACATTACCCTTGACTTAGCATTAACAATTCTTTTAATAAAAATTGCGATAATACTGATAATTGAAACTGCCATAATTGCTACTATTACATAGCCAATTTTTTCAGGAATATTAAAACCGATAAAATTAACAGCTAATAAAAATATGCAAAGAAAGGTTCCGATATGGAATAAAATTCCTGCGGTATAGGTTGGCAAATGCAAAAAAGCCGTTTCTTTCTTTTTAGGAGACATTGCATTAGTAAATGAATAACTTATAGCCGGATTAGCTGTCCCTTTTGGTTCAGCATAATCAAGATCACCTTTCTTATTCAATGCCTGAATTAATTGTCTCAAACTTGCAAGAAAGCAAATTATAGATGCAGTAAGGAGAATATAATGATAAATGTTCATAGAAATTTATTTAAACGCAACCATCCGGTTTTGGTAATCCTGCAATTTTACAAGCCCCTTTTGCCGGCCCCATTGGAAACAGTTCATAAAGTTCCTTTAATCTGATTCCGGTAGTTTTACAAATAATTCTAACCATAGGTGCCATATCTTTTTCAAGCCAATACTCGCGTATGCAGTTAATAACAGCCCAATGCTTTTCGTTTAATTCTCCAGTCCCATCTTCTTTTGCCACAAGCGATGCTGTTTCTTCGTTCCAAATTTCAGGACTGGTTAAAAAACCATCACCATCAACTTCAAATTCTTTTCCGTCTAATACAATAGTTCCCATTTTATTCTTTTTTTATTTTGATAATTCTAATTTCTAATAGATGCTATTTCTTTAACAGCAGTAGTAGCTGCATCGATATGTGATTCGGTATTAAAAGGGCCTAAACCAAATCGTACTGTTCCGTGAATTTTATCAGTACCAAGATATGTATGAATTAACGGAGCACATTGCAAACCGGTTCTACAAGCTATATTATAATCTACATCCAACATTGTTCCTACATCACCTGCTTCAAAGCCATTGATATTAAAGCTTAAAACAGCTATATGATTTTCTATACTTTCAGCGCAATATGTTTTCACACTTGGGATTTGTTCAAGATTCACACGAAGTTTATCCCAAAGTTGCATTTCTTCTTTATAGATATTTTCAAGCCCTTTCTTCCTTAGCCATTTTTGTCCTGCATGAAGTCCGGCTATTCCTATTAAATTCTGTGTGCCGCACTCAAGACGATAAGGAAACTCTTTAAGGTGAAATGGATGAGCTGAACGTACTCCTGTTCCACCAAATCTTGAATATTCTATTTCAACACTTTCTCCAACACATAACCCGCCAATTCCGGTTGGCCCCATCAAACATTTATGGCCTGTAAAAGCAACAATGTCAATATTCATTGCTTTCATATCAATTGGGACTATTCCAGCAGACTGACTTGCATCAACAGCAAAAGTAATTCCTGCCTCTTTGACAATTTTCCCAATCGCACCAACATCTTGAACTGTTCCAATAACATTTGAAGCATGGTTTACAATGACTAGTTTTGTATTTTCTTTAATTGCTGCTTTTATATCTTCAGGATTGATATATCCTTTTTCGTTGCAGCTTACATAAGTTACTTCAATTACCCCTTCTTCAGCCTTATGATTTAATGGCCTTATAACTGAATTGTGTTCAAGGTTTGTTGAAACAACGTGGTCGCCTTTTTTAAGGATTCCATCACAAATCATATTTAAAGAATCGCTTGCATTATAGCTAAATGTTAAACGATTAGGGTCGGTACCATTGAAAAACTCAGTTAGCATTTTCCTGGTATCGTGAACAACTTCTTCAGTCTCCAAACCTAAATCAAACCCAGACCTACCCGGACTAACCCCATTTGATTTATAAAAATTGAACATAAAATCATAAACTTCATCAGGTTTTGGATAAGATGTTGCCCCATTATCTAAATAAATTAATTTATCCATTGCAAAATTTTAGTTAGTTATATAATTGATTAATCCTATAATTAAATTGAAAAAAGTAAAAAAATCCATATTGAGAATAAACTAATAGAATCTTACATGGAAATTTTAAAAACATTGCTAAAGGGATTATTAAAGTTAAGGGCAACAACAAGTATTACTTTCTTGCCTTATTATTTCTCCATAATAATTTAGAACTGCTGTTGTAATAATTTTTTCATCTGTTATTACAATTTCTATATTTTGATTTTGCAAGTATTCATTATGACAGTCTTTAATATCTCTCACAATCAAAGTATTACAATCTCGAATTAAATCATAAATCATTTCTTGATTTTTTTTGATATCCTTTTCAGCACTATTGCATCCAGAAAAATTATTATATCTATATTCTTCATTAACTATTGAACCCTTTTCCAGGGTAAATATTTTAAATGATTTTGTGCAAAAAAAATGATTCGAAATATTAAGTTTATCATTTGATGGTACCGCTATTTTCATTTTATGATTTATTAAAAATTAATTATCAACTAATTACAATTCAATTATATTATCAATCTACAATTATGTAAATCTATATACAGTTTTATACATATGCTATTATGTACATGTGATAGTGAATTTTACTCTTTGTGATTTATAGCACATTTTATAAATGTATACAGCACACTATTATGAGAGTTTAATAATATTATTTAGCTTTAGAGATTAGAAATTGACTTAAATTATTCTAAACTGTATTTGAAAGCATGAAGGGAAGTAATTGTAAGATCTGTGAGGATAAATCTTGTGCTGTATCTGTCCTTAATAAAAATCAACTTGATATTTTAAATAACAATTGTGTTGAATCAAAAGTAAAAAAAGGAGAAATCATCTTACGTGCAGGAGCAATGGTTTCACATATTATTTATTTGAGAACAGGGTATGTAAAGGAATATGTTGTGTGTGAAAATGATAAATCAAAAATCCTGCAAATTATTAAACATCATTCTTATTTAGGACTACATTCTTTATTTGGAGATAAGATTAATCATTATTCATATTCTGCTCTTGAAGATTTAAAAATTTGTTATATTGATGTGAATATTTTTAATCAGTTTATTAAAGAAAAAGGTGATTTTGCTTATGAAGTTTTGGCTTATGTTAGCAGAGAAAGCCTTAATAATTTTTTCCGCTTCATAAATCAAAGTAATAAAAGGATTAATGGCCGTTTCGCGGATGTCTTATTGTATTTTTCTGAAAAAATATTTAATAACCTTAGTTTTAATTTTCTTCTTTCAAGACAGGAATTAGCTGATTTAATAGGAGTTTCAAGAGAGAATACTGCAAGAGTGCTTAGTAAATTTGAAGCTGATAGAATTATTAATATTTCTGGGAAAAATATTGAGATACTTAAAATTGATCTTTTGAAAAAGATAAGTAAAAACGGTTAGTATTGTTATAATTATTAATTAAATACATCAAAACCTAATTAATCTCTGATACTAAATTTATCCTAACAGTTTCCAGAACCTCCATACATTTATTAATGTCATTTTTAGGAATATCTTTTGACACAATATCGATAACCTCTTCAGCGTACTTAACAGCTTTTTTATATAATTTTTTTCCTTTTGTAGTTAATTTAATGTTATTAACCCGAAAAATTATTCCCTTTGGTCATGAATATCGCCGGTTATTAACAATGATGAACTAGTAAGCCAGGCTGTAAAATCATTCAGCAGCATACTTGGTGAAGATAACTTAATTGAAGTTTCGGCTGCAATGGTAGGCGAAGATTTTGGTGAGTATGGACTTACTGAAGAAAAGATCCCTATCTGCTTATAGTGGCTTGGGTCGGTAAATCCCGAAAAATACAAACAAGCGCAAAAAGATGGAATAAAACTTCCCGCTCTGCATTCTCCTTATTATTACCCGGATACTGAATTGACCTTAAGTACCGGTGCTAAGGCAATGATAAAAGCTGTTATTGATTTAATGAAATAGTTGAAGGCACCAAATGGTATTAGGGAAGTTTATAATTCAAATAAAATATTTCTGCTTTATTGAAATAAGCTATGAGTTGTTAGCTATTAGCTTCTAGCCCATTCGCTTAACTAACACTACTTTAGATACAAGACTTTATCAGATACTGTGCAATTGTTTATTTCTACAATGTATAAATTTCCGTTATTGGTATATTCAATATCCTGGTATTTTTCTTTTCCAATTAGATTATTAACAAAGTATGGGATGGTATTACTATGCCCTACAATTAAAACTGTTTTTCCTTTTGTTTCGGCAAGAAACTTTTTGTAATCAATCCCTTTAGGATCATACAAAACAACATCCACTCCCTGACTTTTAGCTGTTGGGGCTGCGGTATTTCTGGTCCTGATATAATCTGTAGAATAAATTGCATCAAACTTTATGTTTTTGAATATTTCTGCCCAACGTTTTGCTCTTAATTCGCCATCGGGATGCAATACCGGGTTTGGATCTTCTGACTTTACCTTTTCGGCATGCCTGATCAAATAGTAAGTACTAACGTTTGTATTATTGGATTCTTCCTGTGCTTGTAACACAATAACAAACAGTACAGCAAATAATATACTTAATGCTTTTTTCATACTTGTTTTAATTTTTATTAAAGTTTGAAGATACTAATTTATTACAACAAACCCATGTTATCACTTAGATGAATATTCATGAGGCTGTCCAAAAAGTCTTTGTGTGCCTTTGCGTTTCCTTTGCGCTACTTTGTGGTATAATGACAAAATGTTGTTACACAGAGTTTCACAAAGAAGACCCAAAGTTTCGCAAAGTAGAAAAAACTACAATTCTTTATTT
>DAOVYZ010000498.1 GCA_030635365.1 Bacteroidales bacterium | reverse complement strand
TTAATATTTTTTCAATTTCTTCGGGAGCAGCATAATCGGCTGTTTTTATACTACCGTTAAGTTGCTGGTTTTTTAAATATTTTTTATCATATGGTTGTATACCCTTTACTAATGAGATATACGATTGCTTAATAACCTGAAAATCGAAATCGAATTTTTGAAGGCTATTGGGAACCGTTTTTATTTTACCCAAATTAAATACTGCATTGTATTTAACACCCGAAGGTAATTTATCTTCGGGCCTAAACTCTATTGTACGATTGTTTACCCAGATTGCTTTACCGGCAATATTAGGTTTAAATGCTATTATTTTGGGAGCCTCTGTATTGTTTTCTACATTAAGCACTCCATCCATCAATACAACTCTGATTGTTGATTGATTAGATATAATACCTGATGTAAATCCAGAAATGTAGTTTGTAAATCCGGAATCAATCTTTTTTACTTTTTGCGAGGATTTTTTATTAATAAAAAAGTATCCTCCTGCAATTACTATAAGTGAAATTGCCAGAATAATAATTGTTTTTTTCTTCATTGAGTTTTGTAATTTAGTTTTTGAGTATTACTCCAAATATACTAAAAAGACATAAAAAATTCAGATAATAACGGTTTTATTATCTGAATTTTATACACAAGTTTGGTAAAGTTCAGAATAAAATTAATTCATTACTTCACATTTATAATATAACCTCTGGATACAGTATTCTCACAGATTACATCACAATCATAAGTACAAACTTCAACATTTATTGATACAATTATTACGAATGAGCCTTTCTCCCCAGGAGTACCATGAAATAAGAGACAACCATAATCCTGACTATATGTTATTCCATTTGGTATTTTACCAGTTACAGTATATTCGTAACAATGATCGACTAGATCATAATAAAAGGTATTGATATCTATACCATCATAACAAATTCGATCTGTATAAAATCTACCATTTGTTGCTATAGCCAAATCTCTTTCTTATTTTTCAAATACAGGCTCTATTTTAGTACCTGATGGCCTTTCCAATCCATATCCTTGCTTGTAATCGGCTTTTTTAAGTAAGAATGCTAAAAATATAGCAACTATACCTAAACCTACTAACATTAATATTGGTGCTGTATAATTGAATGATGGTATTTCATGTGTTACCAGTTGCATTTCCTGCATCACCTTACTTATTTCAATATTACTTAAACCCTGGGATTCAAGGGTATTTCTAGTTTGTTCAATTTTAGCAAGAACTTCCGGGTTGGCTTTATCAAGCACTCTTCCAATTCCTTTGAAGAAAGCATTCAAGCCCCAATTCTGTACTGTAAACATAACAGCATAAGCTGTTCCAAGTCTATTTTCGGCAACAATTTTTGCGACAGAAGGCCACATTGCTGCAGGAACAAGAGAAAATGCAATACCAAGCGATAATAATCCTAAATAACCAAGAGTAACGTTATTAAATACAGATAAGGCTATATGTGCAAAAATCAGCAATAACGCTCCTAAAATCATTAATGATGCAGCTTTACCTTTTTTATCAACAATTTTTCCAAAAATGGGAGTAAATAAAATTGACCCCAAAGGGATTAAACTAGCTGTTTTAGGGCCATTCTTTAACCATATTGCAAATATGTCGGAGAATGAATATACAAATCCGGCAAACAATAATAGTATTGCTACCACTGAAAGTATCTTATTCTGTTTCTTTTTAATATTTGACGGAACCAAAGTAATTGCAAGTGCAAATATGAACAAACCAAGAAATATAGAGAGGTTTCCCAGGACTTTACTACCAAACAAAACTATTGTAGCACTTTCAGGCATATCGAATGTGAAATTAAACTTATTTATTAAAAGGTCGGGCGCATATTGCATAAATGGAAATACTGCAGAATAAAATGTTACACACAATAAAGCAATAAAAAGAAAGGATTTGTTGGTAACCAATTTAAATAAATCAGAAATTCTAAACTTCTCATCTTCAGTTTCTTCAGCCTGACCTTTAAGTTGTTTATCAAGTTTTACATCGAATATGATATATATTAAGAACATTACTAATCCTATTGCAATAAGTGTTGCTGCAAAATTTACGGCAGGTGAAACAAGCCCATTACCTATATCTATAGATAAAGCCTGGCCTAATGTAGAACCTAATCTACCAAAGCCCATATTAATTGCCATGGCTAAAGCAAGTTCGTAACCCTTAAACCATTTAACTACTGTACGCATTACTATTACACAAACAATCTCAAAACCTGAGCCGTACAATAATCTTCCAATCATCATTACCCATAACTGCCCTGATGTATCTGTAGTAAACGTGCCTGCAGCTCCTAAAGCTGTTAATGCTGCACCAAGAGTTGCCAATAAACCAAAAACAATACCGGTTCGTTTAATCCCCCATTTGTCAAGTATTATACCCCCAATAATTATCATTCCAAACACATTTGCCCAGGTTGTCCATTGTATTATTGTTCCAAATTGGCTACTGGTAATTCCCATCTCGGTTATCATTAAGGGCTTTATTCCGGAAAAGAAGTCCTGAAACCAATATGTTCCAAATGTTAATCCACTAATTATAATTAATACGGTCCATCTTATTCCTGATGAATTTCGTAAGCTATTTTTTATTTTTTCACTCATAGTTTTACTTTTATTTAAGTTTTTTCTTATAGCGTAATCTTCTCCAAATTCCCTCTATATGTCCAAAATTGTATTTTCTGAGCCAATATTTACTAAATTGAATTTGAAATACCA
>DAOVYZ010000070.1 GCA_030635365.1 Bacteroidales bacterium | reverse complement strand
TAAAGAAACGACTATGTTCTGGGGGTCATCATTTGATTATGCTATATATGAATTTAGTAATATTTTGTGGGCTAATTTAAATAATAAACGAGAGCAACAAAGATTAGTTCAGGTAAGACAACAATCTATGGCAAAATTAAATATTATTAAAGCACAGTATAGTTCCTATGATATATATCCAGATACTATAATCAATGGATGGCATAATGTTGTCGCAACAGACAATATGAATTTTTGCAAGAATGCTAAAGCTTTAATGGAAGATAATAAAATAATAAAATTAGTTGTAGATAATTATATCCCTATAAATTTTAAGCAAATGGGGAAGATTAAGAAAGCTAAAAGTACAATCACATTACAAAATTTTAATGGTGAACAATTAAATATAGTAGAATTGTATTTTTTATACGATATTGACGAGCAGATATTAACACAACCACCTCTCAATCCAGGATATATATGTTTTTGGTCAGATATTAAAAATTATAATGATATATTATTAGATTTTAACGGAAAGAGAATGGAAAGATTTTCCGTAACATTTAATAAAGAGCCATCTTGTTTTGAAAATGGAATGATTTGTAAGATTGTAAAGCCTGGATCTTATTCATATTTAGCCAGAGGTAAAGGAGCTATAAGTTGGGAAGACACATTTGAAGTAACGGAAAATGAATGTGTTAAAATCAGATTAGGACGATATTGATAAAAATTGTAAATTGTCTATCGCTTTAAATGCTTTGTGAAAGTAATGGACAAGGCTCATAGTTTAAATGGATAGAACGCTTTTCTGCCGAATAAGCTTGTGTAAATATACGAAATATTTTAATAGTCTGCAATAGTGTATTTTTATTCAGTGTAAACTTGTATATAGTCACCTAAATAATTAACAACCATATTTTGGTATTAAATTTGTGTGCATTTTTAAATTTTGTAGAATTTAAAATTATATTTGTATTTATGACAAATTGAAAAAGCTGAGATACTAAATAAATAAAATCATGAAAAAAATAACAATTTACCTTACTGTAATTTTAATTAGCATTAATGTTGCAGCACAACAATCCGAAGGAATCAGCCAAACGGGGAAAGTAGTAATATTAGGGGCTGATATGGATTTTAACGATTACGTAAAACAATACGTAGAAGGTGAAATTGCAGTCTGGCAACAAAAAAGCGAGTTCGAAAAAACAGAAGATTACAAAGCAAGGGTAAACGAACAAAGCCGAAGAGCAAAAGCAGATGAGTTAGCAGGCAATGCCCTTAGTAAATTGAAGCAGTTGTATGCAAAATCTATAAATTGGGAACAATGCTCTTTACAAAAATACGATGCCGATAACGAAACATATCTGCTTTCGCACCCTATACTGGGTGAAATAGCTGTACCGGTTAATATAGTCTCTGCTCCCGATTTTAAGCAAAATTTCAATAAACTTGCTTATTCCGGTACCGATTTTGTTTTGGCAAACAATAAATTTAATCTTATCAAACTAAAAATTACCGATAAAGTAAATAACAAAGCTTTTTATTACAGTAACAAGCAAAATGTAACCTATGTTGCACAAAATATCGAATACAATTTCACTGATATTGAAATTAATGTGCCTCAAAACAATCAAACATACCAAAGCAACAATACTATAAAACACCAAAACCTTAATATTGGCAGCGACCCGGTTGATACCGACATACCTGCCGTTAATATTTCAAACCCGAATACTTTTGCCTTGATAATAGGTAACGAAAAATATACCGATGAACGCAGTGTGCTTTATGCCGTGAATGATGCTGCAACATTTAAAAAATACACGGTAAAAACACTCGGATTGCCCGAAGATAATGTACATCTTGTAACTAATGCCACTTTAGGGCAAATGCTGGGAGAGATAAAATGGATTACCGATGTTGCGAAAGCATACCAGGGCAAAGCCACATTAATTGTTTATTATGCCGGTCATGGTATGCCCGATGAAACTACTAAAGATGCTTATTTATTACCGGTGGACGGTAGCAGCGAAATGGTACAAACAGCAGTAAAATTAGAATGGTTGTACTCACAGCTAAGTACACATCCTGCCAAACAGGTAACAATATTGATGGATGCCTGTTTTAGCGGTGCTGCCCGCGATGGAATGTTAGCAAAAGGGCGTGGTGTAAAAATAAAACCAAAAGAAAATACCCTCAAAGGAAATTTTGTTGTATTATCTGCCGCATCGGGCGAACAAACAGCTTACCCGTATAAAGATAAAGGACACGGGCTGTTTACCTATTACTTGTTGAAAAAATTACAGGAAACTAAAGGAAATATTAATATGGGCAGTTTGTCGGATTATATAAGTACGAATGTATCACAAAAGTCAATTGTAAAAAACAATAAATCCCAAACCCCTAAAGTAAATGTTAGCTACGATGTGCAGAATACCTGGCGAAGTTTTAAGCTGGCGTATTAAGAATAAACAAAATATTTTTTGACCCTTTTCCCTGTCGGGAGTAGAGGGGTAAAAAGTAAATAAAAGAGGATTTAATATGTAACATAATTGACCCTTTTCGGCTGTCGCCACTTTCCCTAAAAAGGGAAAGAAGCATTGATTAAATAATACTGCAAAAATTTAGCAACAAAGTTCAAACAAAGCATTCTCCCCTCGCAAGGGGAGATGCCGACAGGCAGGGAGGTAAATAAGTAACGAAAACCAAAAAATGAAATACCCGCAAATAAAAGAGATAACGCAAAAACTCAGGCATAATGCAACAAAGCATGAGGTTATTTTATGGCGTTATTTGCGTAAAAGACAATTAGAAGGCAAAAAGTTTTTACGGCAACATGCTATAATTTATGATTCAATAAGAAATGAACACTTCTTTTACGTCCCGGATTTTTATTGTATGACTGAAAAATTAGCAGTTGAATTAGATGGAGAAATTCATAATTTTACAAAACAACGAGACCAAAAAAGAGATGGTATCTTGGAAGATATGGAAATAAAAGTGCTCCGTATAAAAAATGAAGAAGTAACAAACGATATAAAAAGTGTATTAAAAAAAATAAAAAACGAGTTTAATGAGTGAGTGTTTTTTACCCTTTTCCCTGTCGGGAGTAGAGGGGTGAAAAGTAAATAAAAGTAAAAAACAAAAACATTAATACCATTTAAAAATACAATTATGCAAAAAACATTCTCTATAATGCTACTGTTGCTGTTTGCAACCTTAGTGCAAGCACAAACAAAAATTAAAAACGTAAGCTTTAGGCAAGTCGGCAATAACATAGTAGTCAATTACGACCTTTATTGTAATAGTAGTTTCAATGCCCAACTGTTTTACAGTACCAATTATTTTGATAACAATGAAGAAGAGTTTTATATTGACTCTTCTGAAGTAGACGATTTTGGAAACAAGATATATGAAAAAGTATTTTATAATCGAAACGAGAGAGTAATTTGGCATGGTCCGCTAAACAGTATAATAGGCGATGTACATAATGTAAAGCAGGGGCAGGGTAAAAGCATTACATGGAACATGTTAAAAGACCAAAACTGGCTAATTTCCGACAATATAAAATTTAAAGTAGCAGAAGAACCAAACAAAGGAACTTTTACCGATACTCGCGATAATCAAACTTATAAGTGGGTAAAAATAGGCAAACAGGTATGGATGGCAGAAAATTTGAATTATAAAACTACTAAAAGCTATTGTTACGATAATAATGAAAGCAATTGCCAAAAATACGGACGTTTATATACCTGGAAAGTTGCAAAAAATGCTTGCCCCGATGGTTGGCATTTGCCAAGCGATGCAGAATGGACAGAATTAACAAATTATTTAACCAACGATGGATATTCTGGTACTGAAGGAACTGTCTTAAAATCAACCAGCGGATGGTATAAAGATGGTAATGGAACTAATAGTTATGGTTTTTTGGCTCTTCCGGTTGGCTTCCGGCTCAATAATGGCACGTTCTACCATTTGAGCAACTACGCCAACTTTTGGAGTACTACGGACTACGATGCTTCGACCGCGTGGAACCGCTACCTGTACTACGATTATTCCGATGTGTACCGGGACAACGACTACAAAGATTACGGGTTTTCGGTGCGGTGCCTTCAGGACTAGACTATTTGGCTACTTGCCTGCCGAAGCTTTAGCATAGGCAGATTTGACTATTTAAAATATACCGCCTGTGGCGGTCAAAAAAAATTTTAAAATAAAATGATAAAATACAACAAATATTTTGCAAAAGGCACAGAAGTTGCAGAGAGAATACACCTTCGTTAAAACTTCGGAGTACAAAGAGAGAGTTCGCCTTAAATACTAATATTGTTATTAATATATTGTGTAAAAACCATATTGCATTTATATTTCGAGCCGGACAAAAAATAATTTTTACCAGTCAATCCAAAACTGGAATAAAATAATCAGGGAAAAGAAAAAGCTTACAAAAGAAGAATTGGAATTATTTATCAGTTCAATGAATTCGTATCTTGAAATAATGAAACACATATATAACTTACGTAAGTAAATGCTAACAAATGAATTATCGGCTTATTTTTTAAATTACATCTATATTATAAATTACGAAAAACTTGTTCCAAAAATTCGCAAATTTAAAAAAAATGAAAAATATGAGCTTGCTCCTGTTGTCTTTGATATATTTTCGGGGATTTTTTAATTGAAAATCATTTTACAAATGCATCTGTAGCGTGTACTAATGCATTTGCAGTCTGTACTTGTTCTTTTGTAAAATATATTTTTGGTAATTTTCTTTAGGTTTTCTTAACAAAATTTTTAGTAAAACTACCTTTAAAAAACAACATGGAATTATCCCTGCAAAATTAAATGCCCATAGCAACGAACGGCATCGTCCAACAATAATTCTATCAACAATTTCCTATGTCAGCGAGATGATTTACAGAAAACTATGATTTAAAGCTTTGTATTATTCTGTAATAGTTCTATTTTTAGAAAACTATTGATAGAATACTATAACGCTAGAGGTCTAAATGAAACTAAAGTTTATTTTATTTATTTTTTTATTTCTCGGTGTAAAAAACTTTATATTTTCACAAGACAATATAAAACAAACACTCCGGGGCATAGTGGTTGATAAGGAAACCCAAATACCTTTACCAGGTGTAAATATTATATTAGTAAATACCAATCCTCAACAAGGTACAATAAGTGATGGCCAAGGATATTTCAGGTTCGAGGAAGTAAATGTAGGGAGACAATCTTTACAAGCCAGTTATATTGGTTATAAAACCAGGATAATTGACAATATCATTTTAAGCTCTGCCAAAGAAACCATTTTAAAAATAGAATTAGAAGAATCTGTTGCCCAAATTGACGAAGTAGTCATAAAAGCAACTATACAAAAAGATAAACCTATTAATAAGATGGCAACTATTAGTGCCCGTTCATTTACTGTTGATGAAACAAATCGCTATCCGGGAAGCTATGGCGACCCTGCCAGGATGGCTGCTAATTATGCCGGTGTAATGTCGGTTAGAGATAATAGAAATGATATTATAATCAGAGGCAATTCTTCTACAGGCCTCTTATGGAGGTTAGATGGCATTGAAATTCCAAACCCGAATCACTTTGCTGCATCAGGGACAACAGGTGGCCCTATTACAATTTTAAACAACAACCTATTAACAAATTCCGATTTCTTAACAGGAGCCTTCCCTGCCGAATATGGGAATGCTCTTGCAGGTGTTTTCGATCTAAAAATGCGAACCGGCAATAACGAAAAAAGAGAGCATTGGGTTGAATTCGGATATAATGGGTTAGAATTTGGAGCTGAAGGCCCCTTCACTAAACATACTAATGCATCTTATTTAATAACTTACAGATATTCACTTGTAGATATTTTTGATTTACTGGGTGCAGAAATTGAAACAACCAAATATCAAGATTTAACTTTCAAGCTTAACTTTCCTTTGAAAAAAGGAAGATTAAGCCTTATTGGTATAGGGGGAACAAGTTATATTGAGATGTTTGATTCCAATGATGAACAACAAGAATGGTCGTTCGAAAATTGGGGTGAAGATTTAAGTAATGGCTCAGATATTGGTACTTTATCTTTATCGCACGTACATTTTTTTGGAACAAAATCCAGATTACAAACAGCACTTTCAATATATGGGTCGGAAGTAAGAACAAGAATAGATACACTTAGTGTTTCTGATCCTAATCCATATAATTGGGCCGGTGAAAAATCATCTGAAATAAAAGCCAGCTTTACATCTCATCTTAACATTAAAATTAATAATAAGAATACAGTAAACTTTGGTGTTAAAATAGATAAGCTTTTTGTAAATTATATGGACAGTAGTAAAGTAAATGGAGAATTCGATCTTGATACGGATGTTAGTAAGTCTTATAACCTATTTCAGGCATATACACAGTTCAAACATAAATTTACTGATAACAAAGAATTATACCTGGGGTTACATTCTCAATACCTGGATTTAAATAATTCTTTTTCATTAGAACCACGATTAGGTTTTAACTGGAATTTGAATGATAAAAACTCTATTAAAATTGGTTATGGATTACATAGCCAGGCACAGATAGGAATTGTTTATTACACTCAAACTCAAATAGCAACTAATACACCTATATTTACAAATAAAAATCTTGATTTCTCCAAAAGCCATCATATAATTTTAGGTTATGATCATTCTTTCAATAATAATCTAAGATTAAAAATTGAATCATATTACCAGTACTTATTTGATGTTCCTGTAAAAGAAAATCTACCCCAATACTCCATTCTAAATTATGGGGCAGAATATTTTATTGAGCGTATAGATAGTTTGACTAGTGATGGAACAGGAGAAAACTATGGATTAGAATTAACGCTGGAAAGATTTTTAAATAAAAATTTTTACTTTTTAATAACAACATCCATATATCAATCAACTTATAAAGGATTCGATAAGGTCAGAAGAAATACTGCGTTCAATGGTAATTTTGCTATCAATATTTTAGGTGGTTACGAAATCCCATTCAAAACAAACAATGCTATATCAATTGGCTTAAGAACCACTTACGCAGGAGGAAGGCCATATGTCCCTTATGACGTTAATGCAACAATTAATCAAAAAACTGAAGTATTGGACTGGGACAATGCATATGAAACTCAACAAGACGATTATTTCCGTGTTAATTTAAGAATCGGGTTGAAAAGAAACAAGCCTAAATTTAATGTAGAACTGGCAATGGATTTACAATACAGGACCAATTACACAAGTGTATATGAACGCAGAATAGACCCTCAGACCGGTAAAATATACAACAACTATGAAATGGGGTTATATCCTATGGCAAGCTATCGTATACAGTTTTAAATAATTTTACACGCTTATTACTTTGTATTTGATGTACCATATTTTAAATTTGTAATAGCCACTATTTTGTTGGCATTATCTTTGGAGTAAAAAAAATTTCTATTATAACTCTATTAATTATCATGATATAAAACCCTTTAAATTATGAAAAAACAAATTCTAATAATATCTATTATTATTATTACCAATACTATTTCAATTGCACAAAACTATGTTGCAGCAGTCCTGGAAAAAGAATTTTGGGGATACATAAATGAAAAAGAAAATTATATACTACAACCGATGTATGAAGATGCAAATAGCTTTTCATCAACAGTAGGACGTTTTAAAAATCTTAATGAATGGTTTTATGTAAATAAATATGGTATAGTTTTAAACAGCACTAATGAATATGTTACTCGTTACGATTTCTCAGAAGATTTAGCAAGAGTGGAAAAAGGTAACAAATGGGGCTTTATAAATTCTAACGGAGAATTCGTTATTCAACCTCAATTTACCCATGCTAGCGATTTTATAAGTGGTGTTGCAGCAGTGCGATCCGGGAGTTTATGGGGTTTTATTGACAAAAAGGGGAATTATTTTATTGAACCTCAGTTTCGTAATGCTAAAAACTTTGAAAGTGGTGCAGCTATGGTTAAAAATGATAAAGGATGGGTTTATATAAATTCTAATAAAAAGATATTTCCTTCTAATAAAGAATATGAAGTCCATAAGGAGTTTTCGGATAGCATGGCTGCTATTCGTCAAAATAAATTATGGGGATATATCAATACAAATGGAGAAATAGTAATAGAGCCCAAATTTCGTGATGTTGAATTTTTTAATGATGGTTTTGCGCCTGTTATGGAAGATAGATTATGGGGATATATCGGTAAAAATGGAGAATACCTGGTAAGTGCTAAATTTGACTTGGCACAGGTTTTTAAAGAAGGTATGGCAATTGTGTATGAAGGAAGAAATCAATACTATATTAATACATCAGGAGAAGAAATAGGAAGAAATACCGGTTACCGAATAAAGTATGATTTTTCTGATGGTTATGCTCGCGTTATACAAAACGGAAAATGGGGATATATTGATAAAAAAGGGAATTTGGTTATACCTGCTCAATTTGAAAAGGCAGTAGATTTTAATGACGGATTCGCTGCTGTACAACAAGGAGGAAAATGGGGATTTATTAATAAATCAGGTGAAGCTGTAATAGGATTTAGGTATAGAAAAGTTAAGAATTTCATAAAACTGTAAATCGTTGAATTATTAGATATAATGAACCGTTCAAGATATTCTGAGCGGTTTTCTTTTAAAGATTAATGAATATATTTTTCTATCTTAGCAAACCTTGAATATTAAGTTCTAATAAATGAAAATTCTTTTAATCAATACTCCCAGGTCACCACATAATATGATTCTGGAATCTGCTCCGACTGAAGCAAAAAAATTCATACATAAAAAACTAATTGGGCCACCACTAGGACTGCTAACAGTTGCTGAAGCTGTAAAAGATCACGATGTTATTGTATTTGATACAAAAGGAGAATACGATTTAAACCCAAAGTCAACACCCCCATTAAAAGATTTAGTATTAAAATTACTCAAAGAGCATAAACCAGATGTTGTTGGGACAACTACAATTGCTTCAGAGTTTTATTATGCAATAGAAATATTAAAAACAACAAAATCATATAATCCAGAGATTCTTACTGTTACAGGAGGATTGCATACAACACTATCACCAAATGATTTTATCAATCCTTCCGTTGATTTAATTCTTCCGGGACAATCAGCTCATACATTTAGAGAAATAATAATAGCTAAAGAAAAAAATATTGAATTTGAAAATATACCAGGCATTATTATAAACAAGGATGGGAAATTAATAAAATCTAAACATAAGGAAAAGAATTACAATTCTGCCAAAGAAGATTTTCTACAGCCAAACAGGAAGCATCTTGAACGATGGAAAGATACTTACAAAGTTGGAAATGCTCCGTATCCTTCAACTTATATTTTCACTTCTCTAGGTTGCCCATATAAATGTACATTTTGTTCTATATGGTGCCAATACAGTGGGAAATACTTACAACGAGATGTAGAAAGTATAATTGATGAATTAAAACAAATTGACGATTACCCTATTGTAAGATTTGCTGATGCAAATACCATAGTAGAAACCAATTTTATTAATACGTTATTTGACAGAATTGAACAAGAAGGTATTAAAAAGCAATATGTAATGGATATCAGAACTGATACTGCTGTTAAATATCCAGATTTAATTGAAAAACTTGCAAAAGCAGGGTTAAAAGTTGTTATATGTGGCTTCGAATCATTCAGAGAAGATGAATTGAAAAAATACAATAAAAGTTCTGAAGCAAAATTGATTCATGAGGCAATTGAAATTTTCCATCAAAATGATATTATGTTAAGAGGGAATTATGTAATTCCAAATGATTATAATGAAGATGATTTTAATGCTTTATCAGATTATACAAGTGCGCACAAAGTAACTTATGCCGGTTATACAATACTTACTCCGATGCCTGGAACAATCTTTTATGAAGAAATAAAAGATCAGATTATTGATTATGACCTTTCCAAATATAATTTCTTTAATAGTGTTTTAAAAACAAAATTATCGCTAGAAAAATTTTATGAAAATGTTGGTAAGCTATGGCTCATTAAGAAAGGAACTGATGTTATTTAGTTTAATTTACTATAAATATTCAATTAGGAATTATTGCATAATTAATATCATTAAAAAACAATAAACTTTTCAATTAGGTATTATCCAAATTATTTTAAATGATTGTCCGTTTGTTTACCTAAAGAATAATGAACGCTAATAACACGGATTTCGGTATATACCAAAAACGCTGATCTTTACGGATTTTACAAGAATATTTTTTCACTTTCCATAATTTGCT
>DAOVYZ010000363.1 GCA_030635365.1 Bacteroidales bacterium | reverse complement strand
AACTGATTCCAATCCGTTTGAACCGGTTGCATTGAATGCAACTGTAGGTGTTGGATCATTATCAGTAATAGTATATGTGTGAACCGTATTTGTACCAAGGGTAGCATTGCCGGGGTTTGATAAAGTAACAATAACCGTTTCATTGTTTTCATCCAATAAATCATTAACAATACCGGCAATTGTAATGTTATCATTAGCATCACCGTCATTAATTGTAAGGGTACCATTAGCAAGAGTATAGTCTGTACCGCTACCTGATGCAGTTCCTGTTACTGTATAATCAACCGTAACATCTAAACCACTTACAGCAGAAAGGACAACTTGCAGGTCAGCACTGTTAACTGATTCCAGTCCGCTTGAACCGGTTGCATTGAATGCAACTGTTGGTGCTGAAGTAATAAATGTTTGATCAGAGCCATTTGTTACACCTTCACTATTATCGCCGACAACGCGATAATGGTATGTTGTGTTAGCATTCAAGCTACTGATTGCACTACTAACTGGAGTATCTGATGAGCCGGTAACCGGACTTTGCGAGGCTGTTGTGGTTGAGCCATAACTTGTAGTCAAACCATAATTAAATGTAACAACAGTACTAGCACTGTTTGCATTAACGGTTCCATTTAAGGTTGCACCTGTTGTACTTACTCCTGATGCAGCATTTGTTGTAACAGTTGGAGGAGAACTGGCAGAGTTTACAGTAAAACTGCAAGGGTAGGGATTAAGAGTATAAGGAGTACCATTTGTAGCATCTACATCCCAATTACTGAGAGTATTAATTGCATTACTTAATTCTGTAGGAGTGCCTGTTGTTGTTGCCGAACATTTATATCTAAAATTGTCTCTTTCTACTTGGGCTCCCTCGTAAACCCAGATGGCATTAACTCCGTTAGTTAACTGATTGGGTAAGTGTGTTTTACCGGTTGTTCCTATTTCACCATCCCAATTACCGGTTGTTGAACCAGCCTCGACATTAAAATGAATACCGGTTATGAATGTTGGTGACGAAGCACTGCCCTGGTATATAAAAACCTGGTCACCAAAAGATCCAATGACTAAATCTCCTGAAAGCGAGCCTACTGAAGCAACGTCAGGATTCATTGTAGTACCATCACTATTTGCGGTAGTGATTTGTATAATGCTTCCGGCAGTCATATTACTGGTTGCTGTCCATGTTAGCGTTGCATCACCACTGACTGAATAAAAGCTGCTTGTCACATCATCCCAGCCCTGATCAGTTATCTTTAGAACAGTTCCATTATCAATATTTTTCAGTAAAACAAAAACGAAATTATCGCTACCATCGGAATTTAATCCGATAAAAGCAATATCTCCAGTTGAGAGTGTTTGTGCAAATGTATGATTTGCGGTCAGAATAAATAATACTAGAATTAAGAGTTTAATTTTTTTCATAATTTTTTATTTAATGTTTTTAATCCCCCCTTTTTACGTTGATTAGGAGGTGGATTTAAATAAAATAAAATGGACTAATTC
Organism: Bacteroidales bacterium; assembly: GCA_030635365.1. Lineage (GTDB taxonomy): Bacteria > Bacteroidota > Bacteroidia > Bacteroidales > UBA12077 > UBA12077. The sequence continues at coordinate 2,876 of DAOVYZ010000363.1, read as the reverse complement.
CTCGATGGGAATAATCCAATCAAACAAATAATATAGTTAAACCTAAGTAAGGAGGCATGTTATTGTGAAGCTGGCTACCACCTGCATTTTCCATAATTTTTGCTTTTAGTGGCTATGATATAAATAAATGTTGATTTTAGTGTAAATTTTGTGTTCTTGCCTGTCAAAGGACTTGTTCGGCAGACAGGTTTGTGGCTATTTTTCTTTTGCCACTAAAACACTAAATCTCTAAGTATCACAAAAAAAATATAACCACATTAGTTTAAATCACAGCCATTTTAGTTAAAAAATTTATAATTAGATGTTAAATTACAATAATAAAACCTTACAATTAATTAAATGAATAATATTTTAATCTTAAGGTACTTAATTCTAATTAAAGTCAGCAATGTTTTTTGCTATTGATATTGGAACATTTAATTACGTCATTTTTTCTATATTAGAACTAAGTATCAACTTTTAATATTAAGCATCTTGACAGTCCTTTTAAATTCTATGACATTTAAATCATGAAAGGAAACCCTTCCTGTGTAAACAGGAAAGATTTCCTAATTTTGTTATATATTATTAATTCCTTGATGGGAATAATCCATTCAAACAAATAATATAGTTCATACCTAAGTAAGGAGACATATTATTGTGAGGCTGGCTACCACCTGCATTTCCCAAAGTTGTTTCAACCGATGCAGGGTTTAACGAAATATCAGAAGTACTCCCGAAGATAGGATCGCCTGTTCCTGCTATAAAATTCCCGCTTGGGTCATCTGCATTCGCTTCTTCTTTACCTTTAAAAGAATTCGTCACACTATGAGTGTGTGTAGGCATTTGTTGTTCCACTAAATTAACAATTTCTGCACCGGATCTTTCTCCAAGATCTCTGGGAGTAAGTCCCAAACCTCTTCCCATTCCAATCGGAGCTCTACCTCTAAGATCCGGAAGAGCAAAATTTGTTCTTCCATCACCACCATAAGTAGTTCCAATAAGCGAAAATAATGCAGTATTTTCGGCTATAGGAAGAAGTTGTCCATCACAAAATGCCCATCCTCGGGGGGCAAACCCAAAGCCAACTGCCAAAATTTGTCCAATAAAAGGTTCCATAGTTTTAATTTTTAGTTTGATTATTATTAAAATATAGTTAATTAATATTTTACTTTAAAGTAGAATAAATTTACAAATATTTAATTAGTGTGACAAACTTTATTAGAAATAATGTTTATTTATTATCGAAAAATACTTAACATTGATCAATCGTTTTCTGATAAAGGCAACACTAAGTAAAAGTTTTATATCTGACCTTTCAGGTGATACCTATATGCATAAAAATATGTTAACAAATGCCGGTACCAGACAAGAGTATAAGAATATACAATCATAGGATCGCCTAACCTATATAATATAGTGTTAATTGAAGACTATTTACAATGAAATTAAATCTCAGAATATTATTTCTCAAATATCTTAAAATAGAGATTAGATATTTCAACAAACTCTTTATAGCTAATTTGTATGCAGAGTTTGCCGAAAATTGAGTAAGTATTTATCTTTCTAATACCATCCAAATTGATTAATAAAAAAAACATAAGCATAATTAAAGAAGCATCATTAAAATTAATTAACTGTAAAAATGATTTCTTTTACATGAAACAGGCTGTTGATAATTTATATGAGATTTTCAAGAAAATTACAGATATAGATATTAATGATTTAAATAATGGCGAAATTATTTTAGACTCAGGTAAAGCAATTTCGCCTTCTGCAGCTGCTCATTGTCTCCTTGAAATGAAAAGAACAGCTATATTTCTTAGAGGTATAAAAAAAGCTATTGATTATAAATTAAGAAAAGTAACAGGTGTAATTCATATATTATATGCAGGGAGTGGCCCGTATGCTACTTTAATAACACCATTGCTTACATTGTATGATGTTGGAGAAATTAAAATTACATTGCTTGATATAAATCAAACATCGTTAATAGCAGTTGAAAGGATATTAAAAGAATTAAACTTGGATAAATTTATAGATAAATATGTACTTGCTGATGCCACAAATTACAAGACTCGTAGAAATTATGATATAGTAATATCTGAAACTATGCAGTCCTGTTTACAAAACGAACCTCAGGTACCTATTATGCAAAATTTAATTCCCCAAATGAAAGAAGACACAATATTTATTCCACAAAGAATTAATATCGATGCTTATTTAAGAAACCCAGGCAAATGGGATGATAGTAAAAGGATGCGGACCGGCATAGAAGCAAAATTTGTAAAAGAGGTATTTTGGATTGACAAATCGAATCTTGATAGTAATAAATATAGAAAAGTTATAAACTTACCTGATGAGCTGGAAGGATTTATAGAGTTAATGCTTCACACAACTATTGTTGTATATGGGGATGAGATTCTTGGTGTAAATGACTGTAGTTTGAATTTACCATTAAAATTTTATGAATTCAAAGAAAAATATGCCAATACAATAGAGTTTTGGTATTCATTCTCTCCTCATCCCAAGATTGAATACAAAGTTGTCGAATATGCATAACTTGAGATATATAATTTAATAACTAACCCATCCCACATTTTTTAAAATATTAAAATAGCCTGCAACCTCTTCAATATTTAATTCATCTCCTGTTTCTGCACTAATTAGTGTTTGTCCATAAAGTCAAACATTTTTTGAACCACGAAGTGCTCAGCGAAGCTAATTAAAGCACCAAACCAGCCTGCCGGCTGGCAGGTAACAAAAAACAAATGACAAATAAATCCCAAAAATCAATAATCAAATGTTCAAAACAGTTTTGAATATTGAGATTTCAGTCATTGAGATTTATTTGTATTTTGGTACTTGTCATTTGTGATTTTTAATATTTATTTTTT
>DAOVYZ010000128.1 GCA_030635365.1 Bacteroidales bacterium | reverse complement strand
TTTTCGACCACATTAGGGATAGTTACGGATGGCATTTGTATTCATATAAAGGACACCATGTAGCAATTCCTTTACCGGTTATTTTGTATAGTAAAACTCAGGGACTGGTTTCTTTCCGGTCATTTAAACCTGTGTAATCTCTTTATTATAAATGATTTATAATTGCCCACGAAGGCGATTATAAAAATAAAATTATTGAAGTTGATAATCACGGAGAGTTTGTTGCCCGTCCTTTCGATATTTCAATTACTAAAAATGTTACAGCTATTTTATTTAGCTGTATTTTTCTGGTATTTATTTTTGTATCTGTTGCAAACTCCTATAAAAAAAGAGAAGGATTGCCACCTAAGGGATTACAATCATTATTAGAACCATTAATTTTATTTATTCGCGATGATATTGCGAAGTCAAGTATTGGTGAAAAACATTACGAGAAATTTACTCCGTTTTTGTTAACCATATTCTTTTTTATATTATTGAATAACCTGCTTGGTCTTGTTCCTTTATTCCCTGGTGGAGCAAATGTTACCGGAAATATTACAGTAACAATGGCTTTAGCACTTTTTACTTTTTTTATTACAACCATAACAGGGAATAAAAATTATTGGAGTCATATATTTAATACACCGGGAGTTCCGTGGTGGCTAAAATTACCACTTCCCCTGATTCCTTTTATTGAACTATTTGGAGTATTTATTAAACCATTTGTTCTGATGATTCGTTTATTCGCGAATATTTCTGCAGGACATATTATTGTTTTGGGATTTTTTAGTTTGATATTTATTTTTGGAAATATGAGTTCTGGCTTAGGAATGGCTGTTTCTCCTGTATCCATTCTATTTACAATATTTATGTCTATTCTTGAAATACTTGTAGCTTTTATTCAGGCTTATGTATTTACAATTTTGTCAGCTATTTATTTTGGAATGGCATCAGAAGAAGATCATTGAAATAAAAATAATATTCACCATTTAAAATTAATATTATGTCTACTTTAGGAATTATTTTACTTGCAATTGAAGGTGTAGCTATTTCAAAAGCTGCAGCAGGTTTTGGAGCTGCTTTTGCTGCTTTTGCTGCTGCCATGGGTATTAGCAAAATTGGCACTGCTGCAATGGAATCTATTGCCCGACAACCAGAGGCAGCTGGCGATATCAGGTCAAATATGATTGTTGCTGCTGCACTTATTGAGGGGGTTGCCTTCTTTGCAATTGTAGTTTGTTTCCTTATTTTATTTGTATAAGGATTATTACTTTACAGAGCAGCGGTTGGCTGCCTGTAAAGTTTTTTTAATTTAAAATCAAATATCATGGAACTAATAAAGCCGGATCTTGGATTACTATTTTGGATGATAATATCATTTGGAGTAGTTTTATTTGTACTTATTAAGTATGCATGGGGCCCAATTCTCAGAGCACTTAGAGATCGGGAAAAATCAATTAGCCAAAGTTTATCAGCAGCTAAAAAAGCAAAAGAAGAAATGGCTAAAATTGAATTTGGGAATGAACAAATTACAGCTTTAGCTAAAACCGAAAGAGAAAGTTTATTAAAAGAAGCAAAAGAAATAAAAAATCAAATTATTGAAGAAGCCAGAGTAGAAGCTAAAAAGGAAGCTTCTAAAATTATTGAAGAAGCCAGAAAAAGTGTAATACATGAAAAAAATCTGGTAATTAACGAAATAAAAAATCAAATAGCTTCTTTGTCTATTGATATAGCTGAAAATATACTAAAAGGGCAACTGGCAGATAAATCAAAGCAAAAACAACTTATAGAAGATTTGGTTAAAGATATAGATTTGAATTAAAGATACAAGTATTGATTATCAAGTATTAAGATGTTAGTATTTAGAATTCAGATTCCTAAACATTAAACTAAAATCATGTATCATAGTCAGGTAAATGTAAGATATGCCAGGTCATTATTTCTTTTAGCCAAAGAAAAAAATATTCTGACTGAGGTAAGAAAAGATATTGATATAGTGTATAAAACATTTATTGATGAGGAAGAATTTAATGTGTTGCTTGAGCACCCTGCTGTAAAAACATCAAAAAAAGCAGAGATAATAAGCGAAATATTTAAAGGGAAACTTAACTCGTATACAGTATCATTTTTATTATTAATTGTTAAAAATAAGCGCGAAAAACATTTAAAAGGAATATGTAAACATTTTATTGAAATTTACAGAAAAGATAAAGGCATTAAAACAGCTGTATTAACGACAGCCTATACATTAACCGACAGTGAAAAGGGAAAAATAAGAATTGCTATTGAACTAAAATTCAACACATCAGTTGAAATGCACGAAAAGATTGACGAAAATTTAATTGGGGGAATGATAATTCAGGTGGATGATATGCAACTTGATTTGAGTGTTGCAAAACAAATTAATCAGTTAAAAGATAAATATATAAATATTGATTTTAATGATAATAAAAAATAATTAAAATATAAATTATGGCTGGAATAAGACCTGGAGAAGTCTCAAAAATTTTAAAAAAGGAATTAGAAGGCTTCACAACAAACTCAGAACTTGAGGAAATTGGGAGTGTGTTACAGGTAGGTGATGGTATTGCCAGAATATATGGTTTAGCTAACGTACAATCCAATGAATTAATTGAGTTTGAGAACGGGATGAAAGGAATTGTCCTTAATCTTGAAGAAGATAATGTAGGAGCTGTACTTTTAGGTTCTTCGGAAGAAATAAAAGAAGGAGCCAAGGTAAAACGAACAAAAAGAATTGCATCTATCAAAGTGGGTGAAAGTCTTTTAGGAAGAGTAATAAATACACTAGGAGAACCAATTGATGGAAAAGGTCCTGTAAATGGAGAGCTTTTTGAAATGCCATTAGAAAGGAAAGCTCCGGGAGTAATTTATCGCCAGCCGGTAAATGAGCCTATCCAAACAGGCTTAAAACCAATTGATGCTATGATACCTATTGGACGTGGCCAGAGGGAGCTGATAATAGGTGACCGTCAGACTGGGAAAACAGCAATAGCTATAGATACAATCATTAATCAAAAAGAATTTTACGATAAAGGAGAACCGGTTTTTTGCATATATGTTGCTATTGGGCAAAAAGGGTCTACAGTTGCAAATATTGCGAATACACTTGAAAAATACGGTGCAATGGATTACACGGTTATTGTTATGGCAACTGCCTCTGACCCTGCAGCATTACAGTTTTTTGCTCCTTTTGCAGGAGCTTGTATCGGCGAATATTTTCGAGATACAGGCCGTGCAGCTTTAATTATTTATGATGATTTGTCTAAACAAGCTGTTGCTTATCGCGAAGTTTCTCTTTTGTTACGTAGGCCACCCGGACGGGAAGCTTATCCGGGAGATGTATTTTATTTGCACTCAAGGCTTTTAGAGCGTGCTGCTAAAATTATTCAATCAGACAAGATAGCTGCAGAAATGAATGATTTACCCAAATCATTGAAAGGGAAAGTAAAAGGAGGAGGATCGTTAACAGCTTTGCCTATTATTGAAACTCAGGCAGGAGATGTTTCCGCATATATTCCAACCAATGTTATCTCAATTACAGATGGCCAGATTTTTTTAGAATCAGATTTATTTAATGCCGGCGTTAAGCCTGCAATTAATGTTGGTATTTCGGTTTCGCGGGTTGGAGGAAATGCACAAATAAAATCTATGAAAAGAGTTGCCGGAACGTTAAAATTAGACCAGGCGCAATATCGTGAGTTAGAAGCATTTTCAAAGTTTGGCTCAGATTTAGACTCAGCAACAATGGCAGTTTTAGATAAGGGGTCTAAAAATGTTGAGATATTGAAACAAGGGCAATATTCTCCAATGCCTGTTGAAAAACAAATTGCAATTATATATTGTGGTACAAATGGATTATTAGAGGATGTTCCTCTTGAAAAAGTAAAAGAATTTGAATCTGCTTTTCTGGATATGTTGGAAATGCAGCATAAAAACATACTGGATGAATTACAATCAGGAAAACTAACTGATGAAGCAATAAGCACTATTAAGAATGTTGTTAAAGAAGTTGCTGCGAAATATAAAATAGACTAAAAAGCACGATGGGTAATTTAAAAGAAATACGAACACGTATTACTTCAGTAAAATCAACCAGGCAAATTACAAATGCCATGAAAATGGTTTCTGCGGCAAAATTAAAAAAAGCGCAGGATGCTGTAATTAACCTTAGGCCATATGCAGGTAAATTACACCAGATATTATTTCATATTAATCAAAGCATAGACTACGAAGAAGAAAATATCTATTCACGAATAGAAATTCCAGAGAAGATACTGATAGTTGCAGTAACTTCGAATAAAGGTTTATGTGGAGCCTTTAATGCAAATGTAACAAAGCAGGTTCTATCAATTATAAACGAAGATTACGTGGGTGAAAATAAAGAAGGAAATTTATCTGTATTTTCAATAGGTAAAAAAGGGACGGAGTTTTTTAAAACCAAAGGGTTAAAATTATTAGGTTTTGATAATGATTTATTAGACAATTTAAAATTCGAAAATGCAGTTCCTTTAATTGAGGATATAATGCAAAAATATGTTAAGAAAGAATTTGATAAAGTAATTTTGGTTTACAATAAGTTTAAAAATGCAGTAGTACAAGTTTTAACAACCGACCAATATTTACCGATAGAACTGCCACAGTTAGAAGATGAAATTGTAAATTTTGATTATATTTTTGAGCCTACAAAACAATACATAATTCAGGAATTAATCCCAAAGTCTTTAAAAATACAATTTTACGAAGCAATTCTTGAATCATTGGCAGCGGAGCATGGAGCCCGAATGACAGCAATGCATAAAGCAACAGATAATGCCACATCACTTTTAAGGGAGCTGCAACTAACTTATAATAAAGCCAGACAGGCAGCAATAACCAATGAAATTTCTGAAATAGTGGGCGGAGCTGAGGCTTTAAAAGGATAAAATCATAAACAAGCTTTTTTTATCTTTGCTGTTGATATTAACTTATTATGAGCGCATATATTAATAATTTAATACGGCAGGGAGAACATCAACAACTTGATTTTAAACATTCCATAACAGATTCAAAAAAAATAGCCCGGTCATTCTGCATTTGCAAATACCGATGGGGGGAAGTTGCTAATAGGGGTAAAAGACAATGGATCAATTGTTGGAGTGCAAAGTGACGAAGAATTTTATATGGTTCAGGCTGCAGCGGATATGTATTGTAAGCCTAATATTATTTTTAAAACAAAGGTTTGGGATATAAAAAGTAAAACCATTCTGGAAATTACAATCCCAAAATTAGAAGGAGAGAAACTTTATTCGGCACCGGATAAAAACGGGATTTTTAAAGTTTATATTAGGGTAAATGACGAGAATATAATCGTTAATAATATATATATAAAGGCTTGGAATAAGAAAAAATTTGGGAAGGGTGTACTAGTAAGATATGATAAACCTGAGAAAGTGATTTTTGATTATTTACAACATAATGAAAGTATTACCTTTTCAAGATTTAGAAAGATAGCAAGTTTATCAAAATATAAAGCAGAGAAGATATTGATAAATCTAATAGTATTAAATATATTAAGAATAAATTTTTCTGATAATCAGGCAGTTTATAGCTTGGTAAAATAATTTATAATTGAATATTTTATGAGTCAAGTAATATAACTTATTGTTATTAATTTATATATGTAACAAATTAAATTTAGAAATAATTTTATTATTTGGCATGATTTTATATTTTTAGAGCTTGAAAAAATAATCATTTTTAATCCGAAACTAAAAATTTTTAACCATGAAATTCAAAGTAATGAGTAAAATAACTGCAATGATAGTTATATTGGGTTTTGCAGTTAGCGTAAATGCACAGACGGCAACAGAAGCTGTTGATGCCTTAAAAGACGGAGTTGCTAAATCACAGTCAAAAGATTATCTGGGAGCCATTGAGTCATTCAAAAAATGTGTTAGCATTTATGATGAGTTAGGTGAAACAGAAAATGAAAATAGGGCAACAGCAATATCACAAATACCGAATATGCAATATAAACATGCTATAGGTTTATATAAGGAAAAGAAGTATGATGAATCAATAGCTGCATTTGAAGTTTTAAAAGAATATTCGGAAACTTACGATGATGCAAAGAATTTGAAGAAAGCTAAAGGAACAATTCCAAAATTATATTACGCAAAAGGAGCAGGCTTGCTTAAAGCTAAGGATTATGCCGGGGCTATAGGGGCTTTAGATAAATCAATAGAGCTAAATCCTAAATATCCTATGGCTTACGTGAGAAAGGCGCAAGTATATAAAGATCAAAATGATGAGGCAAATTTTAAAGGAGCTGTTGATGCAGCAATAACTGCAGCTAAGGCGAAGAAAGATACAAAAACAGAAACTACTGCAAAACAATTAGGTGGTAATTTTTATCTTAACGCGGGTGCAACAGCTTTTAAAGCCAAAAAATATAGTGATGCGGTAAAATATTTTAATAATGTTTTAGAATATAAAGAAGCTGATTCAGATATTTATCATCAATTAGCTGCTATTTACAATAAACAGTCAAAGTGGGATTCAGCTGTCGAGGCAGCAAAAAAATCATTAGAATTATTTACTGCTACCGGTACAACAAAAGATGCAAAAATTTATTTTGAATTAGCCAATGCTTATGCGGGAAAAGGAGATAATACTGCTGCTTGTGATGCATATTCAAAAGCAAACAAAGGAGATTATGCAGAAGCTTCCAAATATCAAATGAAGCATGTTTTAAAATGCCAATAGGAATATGTATAAAATATAAAAAAGCAGCCTTTTAGGCTGCTTTTGTTTTATATATAAGTTATTGATAATTTCGGTTAAATATTAAATTTTCATTATATCTTCTTCCTTAGCTTTTACAATTTGGTCGATTTTTTCACCAAACTGATCTGTTTGTTTCTGGATTGTATCCTCAGCTTTTTTAGCGTCATCTTCCGAAAGGCCATCTTTTTCTAAAGCCTTAATTTCATCATTAGCGTCTTTTCTTGAACTGCGAATGCTTATTCGGGCATTTTCACCTTCCGAATGAACTTGTTTTACTAAAATTTTTCTTCTTTCTTCGGTTAATGCCGGAATATTAATTCGTATAATTTCTCCATTGTTCATTGGAGTATATCCCAAATTGGCATTAATAATTGATCTTTCAATAGGTTCTACCATCGTTTTTTCCCAAGGTTGAATAGCTATCGTTTTTGGGTCTGGAGTACCTATATTTGCAACTTGGCTTATAGGAGTTTGAGTACCATAATAATCAACCATTACAGTATCTAACATACGGGGATTTGCTTTTCCTGCACGTAAAGTTCCTAATTCTACTTCAAGATGATTAATTGCTTTATCCATCATTTCTATGGCTGCATCAATAACAAATTCTACTTCTTCAGTCATAATAATAAATTTTAAGTTTAGATATTATGTATGTAACAAATTTAAAAAAAAATTGGAAGAATGGAATATTGAATTGCCGGAAAAAGCCATATTTATTCTTAATAATACAGCCTTCTGCTGATTGCAAACTGCTTCTTGCCACCTGCTGCTTCTCTTCCTTCCTCCTCTTCTATTATTCATTAAAAATTATTCATTACTCACCAATGTTCCAATATCTTCTCTTTTTACTACTTTCAACAAATTGCCCCGGGTGTTCATATCAAATACATAAATAGGCAAATTATTTTCTTTACACATTGTAAATGCAGTTAAATCCATTACATTAAGCCCTCTTTTTATTACATCATCAAAACTAATATTTTTAAATTTAGTTGCAGATTTATTTTTTTCAGGATCTGCAGTATAAACACCATCAACACGAGTTCCTTTTAAAATAATTTCTGCACCAATTTCCACAGCTCTAAGAGCCGAAGCTGTATCAGTCGTGAAAAAAGGATTCCCGGTTCCTCCGGAAAAAATAACCACTTTGCCTTTTTCAAGATTTTTAACAGCTTTATCTCTATTATATAACTCTCCTACAGGCTCCATTCTAACGGCAGTATAAACGAGAGATTTTACTCCCATGCCATTAAGAGACGATTGTAACGCTAAACTATTGATTACCGTTGCCAGCATTCCCATCTGATCACCTTTAACACGGTCAAAGCCACTATTAACTCCTTTAAGTCCACGAAAAATATTACCACCTCCAATAACAATTCCAATTTGAGTTCCAATATTTACTAATTCTTTGATTTGTATTGCATATTCATTTAATCTTTTGGAGTCGATTCCATAACCTTCATCTCCCATTAAAGATTCACCACTGAGTTTTAATAAAATTCTTTTATATGCGGTCATTTATTTAGATTTTTTGATTAAAAATATTTCCCTTTTGCTCTAATTTGTTTTCTTTGCTTTCTTTTTATAGGTAATAAAATACTTATTTAACTGCATTTTTATATAACTTT
>DAOVYZ010000492.1 GCA_030635365.1 Bacteroidales bacterium | reverse complement strand
TATTAGAAGTAGGAAAGGAGCAGGTCAACTACGCGAAATAAGATTTCGCTAAAAACTTTTCTATGAAAAGCGAATTTTTTGCGTTGGCAAACTAATTTGAAAAATATTAGGATTTACTTGCAGAAAGTAAATGATTAAGAAATTTACTTGTCAGAGACTCGCTTTTTGATTTTTTTTGGGTGCGTTTTGGTATCACCCGTTGAATATTTATCAACCAGATAAAAAATAGTCAAACCGTTAAGTAAAAAAGCATTTTTAAAGAATTAGGAGCGAGGGCAAATAAATTTTTCGAGCCATTACCTATAACGGCAGTTTGTCTAAAAACCTTTTATAAAGTTAATAATTTTCATCAATTTCAAGTTAATTTAAGTTGATTTAAGTAAGGGTAAAAATTCCTGATTGAAACTTAATTAAATTTTTTCTTCTTTCATTTTTGCCAAAAATGAGCTTTAATTGGCAAAATATAAATGAAATATGTAACAAAATACCTTGCAGGTACTCTCTAAATGCCTTATATCCAATTATATTCATAATTCTTCGCAGGTTGTAAGCTATAAACATGAAGCCTACATCAGATTCAGCCCTGTCTATTCCTTTTTTAGTTAATATATAGCTGAACCCCCATTGCCGTTTTATGGTACCATATGGGTGTTCTACAATTGCCTGCCGCTTACGGTATGTATCTTTATTATTTTCAATAGCATGCTTATTATTCTCAATATATGGAGTGTATTCACTACGTTGGACTAGTTTGCCATTCTTGATAGAACTTGTGCATAAAGGCCTGGCAGGGCATGCTTTACAATCTGAAGCTTTGTACTGCTTAAAACGGTAATTCTTCCCCTGGTACCAGGTTCCCGTGCTGGTGAGAGACTTCCCTTCTGGGCAGGTATAGCAATCGTTTTCTTTATCGTATTTAAAGTTTCCTACATTGTATGCAGGGTCAGGGGATTGCGATGAACCAGGGATTCCCGGTACTGCTACCAATACATTAACTCCTAAATCATGAGCTGTTTTAAACTCGCTTCCTGTATGAAAGCCTTTGTCATAGAGAGCTGTAAACTCATTTGACCGCAAGATTGTTTTTGCCCTGCGGAGCATATTGCCCATGGCCTTGGAATCGTTATTATTCGTTACTTTGTAATCAATTGGGATATTATGTTTTTCATCAACAGTTGACTGGGCATTATAAGCCACTTCAGTTATGTTATTTCTAATAATCATTTGCCGGCTTTCGGGATCTGATGTGGATACCTGTGCTTCATGGCTTTCTTTTAGTTGATTCTCTATTTGTTTGTATTGTTCTTTTCTGTCACTGTGTTTTTTGATTTCTTCTTGAATTAGTTTTTTGTTATCTTCATCTCCATCTTGTTCGGCTAACTGCTTGTTATATTCTTCCAATTTCTTATCAATATAGCTTACATGGCGGTCTATCTTTTTTTGGTTATAATTGTTCTTCTTGCTGTTCTGTGCCCTGAATTTGGTACTGTCTCCGGCAATAAGTTTGCCACCTATCAGTTCAAAATTCTTTGCAATTTCAACAGTTGCCCTGAATACCTTTTTTATGGCTTTAGGGTTATCCCTTCGAAAATTGGATATCGTATTATGATCAGGGTGTAGATTGCATAGTAACCACATTACCTCAATGTTGCGCTTACATTCTTTTTCCAAATCCCTTGATGATCTAATCTTGTTTAAATAACCATAAATAAAAAGCTTGAGTAAATCTACCGGGTGATAAGCAGGACGTCCATTTTCAACAAAATCTGCCTTGAATCCAAACTCTTTTAAAGGCAGGTTGTTTACAAAAAGATCAATAACCCTTACTTCATTATCAATTGATATAGACTGATCAAGCGATACAGGAAAAAGACTTGTTTGATTACGGGATTGGCCTTGTATGTATTTCATACAGGAATATACTAAAAACCAAATATATAACACAAAAATTAAAACTGTAGTTATCAACAATAATTGTTAGGTTTTTAGACAGTCTGACGGTCCGCGGGTAAACTGAGGCTGGGATTTTCGCCCTGTTTCGGTATCATCCGTTAATAAAGTTTGAAGATAGCAATAAGATTGCAAACCACCAAAAACCCCGTTAATTATTGACCTGATGTTAGGCATTGGGGAGTTTGGATAGAAATACTTATCAGTTTGTTATGTAGTTACCATGAAATGCCAATAATATAGTATTTGGGCTGGAAATATAAACGCCTGTAAGGGCGTAATAGGGTAGGATACAAACTTATTGGTAAAGCTTAGGCTGTGTTATGGATTTGCGCAGGTTTACCAATGTGTTTGTAAGGTTATGAAGATTTTCAAGAACCGTGATGTAAATTTTTATAATGGTTATCTTGCAGCAAGAATGGTAATAAATAACTAGAACTATATATTAAAATAAAAGAGACAGGGCGATGCTCTGTCTCTTTTTTATGGGTTAAATATTTTTATTAGATTAAAATTACTTAGTGCAAACTTTTCATTAAACATAATTCCATCATCTCTCACATTTTCATCATAACGCGTTTTGGTATATGGTTCGTTGGCGATTTCGAAGCTCATCCGTATCAAGTTACATGTTAAGTATTATAAAAGCTAAAAACTTTCGCAAACCACTGTCCCGCCAATGAACTATATACCGTGTTATGTGCTGGGCATTATTCATTATCAACCACTTACATGTCATTTCAGCACTAATTTTTTTCTTTCTACAAAGCTGAAATAATTAAATAGCAGATTATTAAATTAGTTAATAGTACCAAGTAAACCCAGATGTTAGGCTTTAAAGCACTTTCTAGGG
>DAOVYZ010000218.1 GCA_030635365.1 Bacteroidales bacterium | reverse complement strand
TTCTATTACTTCAATTTTATTAATTGCTATAAGAAATGATTTATGTACCCTGAAGAATTTTTCTTTGGGGAGTAATAAGAAAATATTCTTTAAAGAATTATATGTAACAAGATGTTTGTTCTTTAAATAAATTTTCACGTAATCACCATAAGCTTCTATATAATTTATATTATTAAAATCAACTTTATGTATTTTATTATCGGCTTTGACAAAAATATAGTCTTCTGTTAAAGGTGAATTTATTTCTTCAATTTCTTTATTAGGTTTCTTAGAGCCTATTTGTAATTTTTCCTGAGCTTTTTGAACAGCCCTGAAAAATCGTTCAAATGAAAAAGGTTTTTTTAAGTAGTCGATAACATCAAGGTCGAAACTTTCAAGTGCATACTCTCTATAAGCTGTAGTAATTATTACAATGGGTGGATTATTTAGAGATTTAAGAAACTCCAATCCTCCCATTTTGGGCATATTTATATCTAAGAATATTAAATCTACTTCGTTTCGATAAAGAAAATCCATAGCATCAAATGCTCCACTACATTTTCCAGCTTGTTTAAGATATGGAATATCTGTAGCATATTTTTCGATCACCCTTTGTGCTAAGGGTTCATCATCTACTATAAGAAATCGTATTTTCATATGGATACAATTTCGTTTTAATTTCAAGTTAAATCAAGTATTAATTCAACTTTATATATATTTTTTAATTCAACAATGTTTAAATTATGAGAATCCGGATATATTAAATCTAACCTCTTTTTGACATTTTCGATACCGATGCCATATGCATTTTTAAATTCTTTAGTGTAATATGGATTAGTATTATTCTCAATACAGAAAGTCATCTTTTTATCTTCAGTAAATTCTAAACGAATATTAATATAAGGATTTGATGGTCGCTGATTTATGCCGTGTTTAAAGGCATTTTCAATAAAAGGCATAAATAATAATGGTGCAATTTCTGAATTGTCATATACTCCAGTAATTATAAATTCAATTTTTATGTTTCCCCCAAGTCTAATTTTTTCAAGCTCTAAGTAGTTATTTATAAAATTGATTTCGTCCTTAACCTGAACTTTATCTTCTTTACAATCATAAAGAGTATAACTCATAATATCAGATAATTTTAGGATTAATCCCGGTGTAAGGTTTGATTTGTCTAAACTAAGTGAATAAATATTATTTAAGGTGTTGAACATAAAATGTGGATTAAGTTGTGCTTTTAAAACTTTTAGTTCAGCTTCTAGTTTTTCGTTTTCAACTTCTTTTAACTTTAAAGCAATATCCTGGTAATTTATCCATTCCCTAAAAAATTTTAAAAAGGATGTACACATCATGTAAGCTATTGGGAGGAATAATCCAGTACTTATTTCTTCTCCCAGATTCTCGTCTATTGGATCTTTAAGAATTACTAGTTTTATATATATTTTAAGGAAAGCAAAAACTGCTGAAATGATTATTACCCAAAAAGTGTAGCTCCAATATTTTTTTGTGCTTAAATATTTAGGAATAAGGATGAGAAGATTAACATAAATGGGAATGGCCAATAATGAAAATACTATAGAAATTCTTAAAGCTATATAAGCAAAACTTGCATCCTTACCAAATACAGGAACTAGAAATACAAACCCCAAATTCAGAGACCAAAAAATAGTATGGTGGAATACCTTTTTTGTTAATAATTTTCTAAATATTTTATCAAACATTTCTTATGGAATTAGTCTCCTAAAATACAGAATTGTTGACTAAAACAGCTATTTATTCGTTAACAGATTCTTTTTACAAGATAATCGTATTTATTTAAAAGATAACAGGAATTATTATACAATATCGTTAAATCTATTTTATATAACCGGAATTAATATCCCTTCATCGAAAAAAATTCTTTCCAATTCTTTATCTCCATATAATTGTTTGAAATTTAAAATGGAATGAATTATGGAATTAATAATAAACAATTTATCGGTAACCTACCCAAATGGGATTGAAGCGTTGAAGAATGTTTCAATGAAGATTTCAAACGGAATGTTTGGACTGCTTGGCCCAAATGGAGCCGGAAAATCAACCTTAATGAGAATTATTGCAACTCTTCAACAACCAACAGATGGTAATGTCATATTTAACGGGCAAAATATTTTAACTCATAGTAATGAAATGAGAAAACAGCTTGGTTATTTACCCCAGGAGTTTGGAGTATACCCTAAAATTACAGCGGAGAAACTATTATTGCACTTAGCTGTTTTGAAGGGAATAACTGTGGCAGGAGAGAGGAAAGATATAGTTGAATCTTTATTGGTAAAGACTAATTTGTACGAGCATAAAAATAAAAATTTGGGAGGTTTCTCAGGTGGAATGAAACAACGCTTTGGAATAGCACAAGCCTTGCTAAATAACCCTAAGCTAATGATTGTTGATGAACCTACAGCAGGACTTGATCCGGCTGAACGAAACCGCTTTTTAAATTTATTAAGCGAACTTGGTGAAAATACGATTGTGATTTTATCAACACATATTGTTGACGATGTAAAAGAACTGTGTACTGATATGGCTATTTTAGATCATGGAATGCTTCTTTTTAAAGGTAGCCCCAAAGATGCAATTAATGAAATGGCAGGGAAAATCTGGAAAAAGCAAATTGATAAAGATCAATTAAAAGAATATAAAATGGAGTATAATGTTTTATACGAAAAATTGTACCTGGGCAAATCAATGATTTATATACTTTCTGAAAAAAATCCGGGAATGGAATTTCAACTTACTGATCCAAACTTAGAAGCATATTATTTTTCTAAGATTAAAAGTTCAAAAGTAATATCTGAAGAATCAGTTTTAATAAACCTGTAGCTGCCGACAGGCAGGCTAAAAATGTAGAATTATGATGTGGTATAAAATATTTAGATTTGAATTACAGTACAGGAAAAAGCGTCCTGCAACTTACATATACCTGGCATTAACTTTTTTAATGTCCATACTAGTATTGAGTTCTCCTGCGATAAAAAAACTGGGGGCAGCAGGATTAATAAAAGAAAATGCTCCGGTTGTTGTAAGTTATTTTATGGCAAAAGCTTCTCTATTTCTTGCTCTTTTAGCTTCTGCAATAATGGGTGTGCCGGTTTTACGCGATTATGAATACGGAACAGATTCATTGATATTTGTTAACCCAATAAAAAAAAGAGATTATCTTTTAGGTAGGTTTTTAGGTTCATTTTTTATCCTATTTTTAATTTCTTTAATGGTTCCCCTGGCCGGAATAATTGGAGAATTTATGCCCTGGCGTAATCCCGAAAACTTACTATCTTTTAATTTAGAAACCTATACCAGTTCTTATTTATATTTTATCTTGCCCAACATATTTTTTATTGGTGTTTTGTTCTTTAGCGGAGGAACCTTAAGCAAAAAAAATATAATAGTATATACGCAAGGAATTTTTCTTCTGGTTCTAATGTTAGTTGCACAATCTTTAATTTCAAAAATAGATAATCGGTTTTTTGCTTCCATATTAGACCCATTCGGGAGTACTGCAATTAAGAACCAATCAGTATATTGGTCGGTAGCAGATAGGAATTCTTTAATGCTTTCTATTAACGGGGAGGTATTAATAAATCGCCTGGCGTGGATTTCTATAGCTTTAGGCAGCTTATTTTTTACGCTTAAGAAATTTAGTTTTAACATTATAAAGTCATCGAAAAAGAATCGAAAGGCAAAAGAAATATCTCAAAACAATATTCATATCGAGATAAAAATGCCTAAGGCAAATATAAGTTTTGGGTTTTTATCAAATGTATACAAAGTATTCCGGATGAGCTGGTTCTATTCGCGGGGTTTATTTAAAGAGTTATCATTTATAGCTATAATTCTTTCGGGTTTAGCATTGCTTATTGTAAGTTCATTGTCTGTTGGATTTAGATTTGGGCATGTTGTTTATCCGACAACTGCTGCTGTAATAAATATGTTAACGATTTTCGAAATCTTTTTTGTAATTATACTTGTATTCTTTACAGGTGAATTGATTTGGAAAGAAAGAAATTTAAAATTTAACCAAATTTATGACTCATTACCTGTTCCGGATATTGTAGGAATAACAGGAAAGTTTTTCGGGCTTGTTATAACATACATTATATTACTATTATCATTGATCGTTATGGGTGTAATAATTCAAATAGCCCACGGATATTATGATATTGAGTTTGCTTTATATTTTAAAACCCTTTTTACAGAAACCTTTCTATTTATAGTATTTTATACCTTAATGGCATTTTTTATTCAAGCCATTGTTAACCATAAGTTTTTAGGATATGTATTAGTAATAATATTTTTTATTGTTATTGATTTTTTCCCTGAATGGGGGTGGGAGCATAGTTTGTTAAGTTTTGCTGAAGCAACGCTTGGGACATATTCAGATATGAATAAATTTGGGCATTTTGTTAACTCTTTTACCTGGGAAAACGTCTATTGGTTCGGGTTTTCTTCATTGATTTTCATTTTGTCAGTTTTTGTATCGGCAAGAGGAACCGATAGTATGTTTAAATACAGAATTAGAACAGGTAAATACAAATTTACACGCCCCCTTTTAATTTTAACATTTACCTCATTAATGGTTTTTGCATTATCGGGATGTTATATTTATTATAATACGAATGTTTTAAATGAACATATAACATCAAAGGATTTTGATAAGTACAAAGCAGAATATGAAAAAACATTAAGCCGGTTTGAATATATTCCACAACCTACCATATCAGATATTAATTTAAATGTAGAATTATATCCTCAGCAGAGAAATTTTCGGGCTAAAGGGTATTATATTTTAAAGAACAGGACAAATCAGGCTATTGATGAGATACATATTCAAAGTACATTTGAAAGGCAGGTAAAATTAAATAACATCGAATTTGAAGGTGGGGCTGAAACAGATAATCAGTATAGTAAATTTAAATACTTTATTTACAAGCTGAATACGCCTATTTTACCTGAAGCAACTATAAAGATGGAATTTGAAGTTGATTTTATAACTCAGGGATTTGTAGATAATATGGCAAATACGGATGTTGTTTTTAATGGAACATTTTTTAATAATTCGTATTTCCCGAAGATAGGTTATAACAGTTATTATGAACTGGATGATGATAAAAAGAGGAAGAAATACGGACTGCTTCCAAAAGAAAGAATGTTATCACGAGATAGTGAAATAGGAAGAACAACACCGGCTTATGGAACAAATGTATCAAGTGTCAAATTTGAAATAGTAGTTGGAACTTCAAATAACCAAATTGCTTTAGCTCCCGGGTATTTAATTAATACATATAAAAAAGATGGCAGGAGCTATTACCATTATAAAATGGATGCCCCCATACATAATTTTTATTCAATTGTATCGGCAGATTACGAAGTGTTGAGAGGCCGATGGAATGGAATAAACCTGGAAATATATTACCATAAAGGGCATGAATATAATATTGACAGGATGATGAATTCAATGAAAAAGTCTTTGGAATATTTCTCCAAAGCATTTGGCCCATACCAGTACAGGCAGCTTCGTATTATGGAATTCCCGCAATATGAAAATTTTGCACAGTCGTTTGCTAACACGATTCCATTTTCTGAAGGAATGGGATTTATAATGGATGTAGAGAACAGTGAATATGACAAACCTTTTTATGTTACAGCGCATGAAGTAGGGCACCAGTGGTGGGGGCACCAGGTTTTGGAAGCAAACACCAAAGGATCAACATTTTTGAGCGAAGCAATAACACAGTATTCGGCAATGATGGTAATGAAACACACTTATCCAAAAGAGGATATTCAAAAATACCTTAGGTACGAATTAGATCGATATTTAACCGGGCGTGCCAACGAATCTAAAAAGGAATTGCCATTGATTGACGTGGAAAACCAGGGGTATATACATTATAATAAGGGGGCGGTTATAATGTATGCATTCCAGGACTATATTTCTGAAGATAGCGTAAATGTTGCATTAAGAAGGTATTTGAAAGAATGGAAATTTAGAGAGGATTTGTACCCGACTTCAGGTGATTTGCTTAAAGAGTTTGAGAAAGTTACTCCTGATAGTTTACAGTATTTACTTACAGACTTTTTCGAAACAATAACAATGTATGAAAATAAAACTGAAGAAGTTAATGCAAAACAATTATCCGATAACAAATACAAAGTAGATTTTACAATACAGTCGCAAAAATTCAGGGAAGATGGTATTGAAAATGAAACTGAAAGAGAGTTAAACAATTGGATAGATATTGGAATTTATAAACAAGATTAAAATGGAAAAAAAAAACTAATTTATTTGAAAAAGCATA
>DAOVYZ010000404.1 GCA_030635365.1 Bacteroidales bacterium | reverse complement strand
TTCCCACTCTATTTCTTTTTCAAGTAAACTTTGCCAATCACTTGGATTAACAACCGTTGAAAAGTCTTTTTTATTAATTTTAATAACCTCTATCTTTTTATTTAAAAATGATTGTATTTCCTCAAGCAATCCTAATTCTTCTTTACTACAAAAAGAAATGGCAATACCTTTATTAACCCCCCTACCTGTCCGGCCAACACGATGGACATAATATTCTGTCTTTATTGGTAAATCATAATTAATAACATATTCAATGTCAACAATATTAATTCCCCTAGCGCTAACATCAGTAGCTATCAAAAGGTTACACTGCCCTTCTCTAAATTTTTTCATTACATCCATACGTTTGTCCTGTTCTTTATCTCCATGAATAGATAAAGAAGGTATATCGACCCTCTCCATTGCTTTGGCCACCCGCTCAGCCCGAACTTTTGTCCGCACAAAAACAATAATTTTACTTTCCGGATTATCCTTAATAAAATGCTCCAAAAAAAATCTTTTATCATCCATTTCCACAAACATCACATAATGAGAAACATTTTTTGATACCGGGTCTTTAGGTGAAATTTGAATACGTATTGCTGAACTTTTAACTTGAGAATAAGCTAATTTCTTAATCTTTTCACTCATCGTTGCTGAAAAGAAAAGTGTTTGATGGCGATTTTTCAACATTTTTTTAATATATTTAATATCTTCAATAAAACCTAACTCAAGCATATGATCAGCCTCATCAAGAGCTAAAACTTCAATATAATCCAAATCAATATATTTTTGATTAATCAAATCAAACATTCTTCCGGGAGTAGTAATTAAAATATCTATACCGCGTTGAAGGCTTTTGATTTGTTCATCCTGTTCGACTCCTCCATACAAAGCAAAAGCTTTAACTTTCGTATGTTTAGATAACTTATTAAAAACTCCTCCAATCTGAGAAGCTAACTCACGAGTAGGCACCATAACAATACATTTAATTCCCTTTACCCGTTTACTACTCTTACCTGAATGAATCCTATCAATAATCGGGATTGCAAAAGCCGCTGTCTTACCGGTACCGGTTTGAGCAACAGCTAAAACATCTTCTCCTTTCATAATTGAAGGTATTGCCTTAAACTGAATATCTGTAGGTCTAATAATCCCTAATTGGGCTAAATTCCTCTTAATATCGTTAGAAATATGGTATTGTTCAAATTTCATAATGCCCTATCATATCATAAAAATAATAATCTGCTATTGTTTAGAAAATATAGAAAAATAAAACAACAACCTCTATTTTCACAAACAATCATTTATTTTATTACTATTATAAATTTCAGTTAACGTTTATTTTTTTACTGCCCAACGCAACAAAGCACTTTTTGAACGCGGGTTAGAATATCGTTCTTTCGCGCTTGGACGTGTGGGTTCTCTGCTAATATCAGAATAAAACCCTTCACGAAGGCCTTGCTCAAAAAAATTCATGACACGATTATCCTCAACAGAATGAAAACTTAAAATGGCAACACGTCCTTTAGGTTTAAGGCAAAACGGTAAATTCCTTAAAAGTTGTTCAAGCACAGAAAACTCATCATTAACTTCAATGCGCAACGCCTGAAATACCCTACGAATTGATTTTTTTATCTCAATTTCATAATCAAGAGATGATTTCTTATTCAAAGCAGAGACAATAACATCTGCTAAATCTTTAGTCGTATTAATTTTATTTCTATTTTTAAAGACAGCTGAAGAAATAAGCCTGGCATAAGGCTCATCAGAATTTTCAAAAAACATTTTTTCCAACTGTTTTTTATCCGACACTCTTATTAAATCTACTGCTGACTGACCATTTTTAGGATTAAACCGCAAATCCAAAGGTCCTTCACGTTTAAATGTAAAACCACGCGATGGATTATCTAATTGCATCGATGACACACCAAGATCTGCTAGAACAAAATCAAAACCTCCCCCGGCATCATTTAACAACTTAGATATTCCAGCAAAGTTACCGCATTTAATAATTAATTCTTTATCGCTATACCCCATTACGCGTAAACGCTTTTCGGTCCACACAATTTCCAAAGGGTCAACATCTATGGCAAACAACCTGCCATTAGGCATAATTTTTTTAAGTAATTCAACAGTATGTCCGCCAAACCCTAATGTTGAATCCAAACCAACTTGACCGGGACAAGGTTTTAAAATACCCAAAACTTCATTCACACAAACAGGTCTATGAGTACCGGCTGGAGTTTTACCTGATTGAATAACTTTCTCTACATCCGAAGAATATTTCTCGGAATTAAGTTCTTTATATTTTTCTTCAAACCGGCGGGGATATTTACCTTTATAACGAATACGGCGTTTCGGTTTAACTGAATCTTTATTTGCATCATCCATAAATATTTCTATTTTAACCGGCAAGACAAACCACTACTATTTCTTCTTTATTAAAACACCTCTTAATTATTTTCTTTTATAAACCAGTCCTGAGTCCTTAAACAAAACTTAACCAGCATCAACATCACTGGAACCTCAATCAACACGCCGACAACTGTTGCCAGTGCAGCACCCGATGAAAGCCCAAATAGCATTGTTGCTGTTGCAATAGCAACTTCAAAATGATTACTCGCTCCTATCATTGCTGATGGAGCCGCATCTTCATAGCTTAACTTTATTTTTTTTGCCATCCAATAAGTAATTGCAAAAATCAAACATGTTTGAATAAACAGAGGGATAGCAATCCATAAAATCGTCAACGGTTTAGCAAGAATAACTGACCCTTTAAAAGAAAACAATAATACAAGAGTAAAAAGTAAAGCAATTATTGAAACCGGTGATAATACATGTAAAAACTTTTCATTAAACCATTTGATTCCTTTATGAAACACAATCCATTTTCTAGAAATATACCCCGCGACTAATGGCAAAGCCACATAAATAGCAATAGACAATAATAATGCTTGCCAAGGAACCGGCATCCTTCCCACTCCCAGAAGAAAACCACCTAAAACTCCATAGAGTAAAAGCATTGTCAAAGAATTAATAGCAACCATAACCAGAGTATATCCATCATTACCTTTAGCAAGAAAACCCCAGACAAGAACCATTGCCGTACAAGGTGCAATCCCAAGAAGAATACATCCGGCAAAATAACTTCTCCATAAAGGAACTTGCAGCATTTTAACTCCTTCTTGCATTACTACTGTACCCGCTCCATGAATAGAACCTATCACCCAATTTACTGCTCCTGGAGGAAGTTTTACAAAATCCACCGCCTCTACGCCTATAAACCGTTTAAACAATACTCCCAAAAATAAAAATGCAATTCCATACATAGTAAACGGTTTTATCAGCCAATTCACAATCAAAGTTAAACCAACTGGTTTCGGCGATTTTCCTGCTTTTATAACTTCAGTAAAATCAATCTTAACCATAATCGGATACATCATAAAAAAAAGACAAATAGCAATCGGAATAGATACCACCGGAGCACCATTAACATTTATAGCAAATCCATCAAGAGCCTTTGCAAACCCTGGCGCGAATTTTCCAAGTAATATTCCTGCAACTATACATAAACCTACCCAAACAGTAAGATAGCGTTCAAATATGCCTTTCATTTTTCTTTTATCTGAAACGCATGTTTGATTACTCATCTATATCTCCTATTTATATTTTTATCATAGGAATAATATACGCCCATAGGTAATACATCCCAACAAAAATAAAAATCATACCTGTAATCTTTCTTGTCCAAAACTCAAGTTTTGCTATTTTCTGAAACCATTTCGAAAATGATTTAACACCAAACACAATTGCCAACGAAAATATTACAACAGGGATTCCAGTACCTATTCCATAAATATAAGGATGAATTATCCCTATCTTACTATTAAGAGCAAGTGGAATTAAACTACCAAAAAACAATGCAGCTGCAATCGGACAAAAAGA
>DAOVYZ010000229.1 GCA_030635365.1 Bacteroidales bacterium | reverse complement strand
AATATTTCCTCCGGGGCATGCAGATACAAGTATCATTCCCAATGCTACTGAAGGAGATGGTTTAATGAGTAAAATAAAGATAAAAGTTACTAATGGTAATAATAAAAATTGAGAAGTAATACCTACTAATATAGATTTAGGCTTTTGAAAAATCTTTTTAAAATTGCTGAAATCAATTTCAAGAGCAACTCCAAACATAATAATCGCCAGAGTTATATTCATGAAAAGTAATCCGCCTTGTGTAAAATTTAATTGAACTTTATCCAGAACTGTTAAGGATTCTGTAAACATAGTTTTTTAGTTTTAATACGAGTAAAAATAATCAAATGATATAAAAATAAAAAGTATCCGGAATAAGGAAATACCATGGAAGTATAATAACAGGTGTTATATTAATAGCTTAACAATGATATTTTAATGGTTAAATATCATTGGTTGGTCAAAAAATAAATTATAAATTCTTTATTTAGAATAAAGATTTATATATTTACCTTTGAACCTATCGGCTAAATAAACCAACCATCTTACTATTTAATAACTATTAAATTTCGAATTAAATAGTGGAAAAGAAGAACGTATTAAAATTAATTGATGAAGTATCTGAAATTCTTGCAATTTTAATCGAATTGAAAAGAAAAGGGAGATTTCGTGAAGCACTGGAGAAAATTGATGAAACTCTATTGAAGTATTTTAAATTTGATTCTGAATTTATTTATTCGCTCTCGGAAGATTTTTTAATAAATGCCTTGAAACAAGAAAAAGGATTTGATTCAGAGCATTTAGCAAGTCTGGCAGAGTTACTAAGTGAGAAAGGAGATATTCTTTTTGAACAGAATAATCTTAAGGATAGTTGTAAAGTTTTTAAGAATACTTTGAAAATCTATTATTTTCTTAATGAAGATCAGGATTTCTTTTCATTTAAAAATATGAATAAGATGTTGCTGATAAATGAGAAATTAGCAAAAATAAATGTAACAATAGAATCCTGAGTTGATTTCTTTCGTTTATCTAGATTTACCTAACCTGAATAATTCATCTCGCAAAGACGCAAAGGTTTGAATTAAAATAGTTTAATGCTTACAATATTTTTATATTATAATATTGAATATTTTAAACATTTATTGTCAATTTGCTTATTCTTTGCGACTTAGCGACTTTGCGTGAGATTTTATGAATAATTTAGACTAAATCAAATATATTATTTATTAATTCTCTTCCTAATATTATTTGTTTCTTCTTCAAATCCGGGCTTTTCCAGTAAGGCAAACATATTCTTTTTATAGGCTTCAACACCAGGTTGGTTAAAAGGATTTATTCCTAGTAAATAGCCACTAATAGCGCAAGATTTTTCAAAAAAGTAAAGTAACTGCCCTATATAAAATTCATTAATCTCCGGAATGGTAATCCTAATATTAGGAACGTTGCCATCCAAATGAGCCAAAGTTGCACCTAGTTCGGCCATTTTATTTATATGGCCTATTTTTTTGTTTGCCAGGTAATTTAATTTGTCAAAGTTATCTTCATCTGAAGTTATTTGTAGGTTGGATTTGGTTTTTTCGACAGAAATAACCGTTTCAAAAATATTTCTCAAACCTTCCTGAATATATTGACCAAGTGAATGAAGGTCGGTAGTAAAACTTACGCTGGCAGTAAAAATGCCTTTATTTTCTTTCCCTTCGCTTTCTCCAAACAGCTGTTTCCACCATTCGGATATAAAATTTAGTTTAGGATTATAGTTAGCTAAAATCTCGGTAGTTTTGTTTTTGCAATATAAAGCATGCCTTATTGCTGAATACTGATAAACAGGGTTTGTATTAAAATTGCCATCTTGACTAAGTTTTAACATTGAGACTGCCCCATCAATTAGGTTTTGAATATTATGTCCCGAACAAGCAATTGGTAATAAACCAACTGGAGTTAAAACAGAATATCTGCCTCCAATATCATCATCAATAACAAAAGATTTGTATCCTTCCTGATCTGCCAAATTTCGCAGGGCCCCTTTAGATGCATCTGTTATTGCAACAATACGCTTTGATGCTTCTGCTTTCCCAACTTTATCTTCAAGGTTTTTACGTAATAGTCTGAATGCGATGGCAGGTTCTGTTGTTGTTCCCGATTTTGAAATTACAATTATAGAAAATGGTTTATCTTTTAAATATTCCAAAAGTTCAGAGTGGTAATCTTCGGATAAATTCTGACCAGCAAAAAGTATCCGGTTTTTTTTAGTATCATGTTTATATTGATGGAAATTGTCATTAAGAGACTCGATAACTGCTTTGGCACCAAGATATGAACCTCCTATTCCAACAACAACAATTACTTCTGATTTTTCTTTAAGCTTTTTGGCAGTTACATTTATGTCGTCAATTAAGTTTTGAGGTATTGCCTCCGGAAGATTTAACCATCCTAAAAAATCATTTCCCTTGCCTGTTTTATTCATTAAGTTCTTATTCTGAACTTTTACTAATTTTTCATATTTTTCAAAGTTATCTTTTCCAATAAAGGGTAAGGCATTTTTTATATCAACCTGGATATTCTTCATTTTAGCATCTTTTAAGGAATGATTATCTTAAATTTTCGGTTAACAATTTTATTTCAATTGCAGGAGATATTTTTTCGTAAAGTATATTATAAACTGCTTCAGTAATGGGCATATTTACCATATACTTTTTGTTAATTTCGATAATAGATTTAACAGCATAATATCCTTCAGCTATCATATTCATTTCTAACTGGGCAGATTTTACTGAATAACCTTTTCCAATCATATTCCCAAATGTCCTGTTCCTGCTAAATTGCGAGTATGCTGTAACCATTAAGTCCCCAAGATATGCCGAGCTTTTTATATCTCTTGTTATAGGATGTATAGCATCAACAAATCGTTTAATTTCCTGAATAGCATTAGATATTAAAACAGCATTAAAATTATCACCATATCCTAAACCGTGACAAATACCTGCAGCTACTGCAAATACATTTTTTAATACTGCAGAATATTCAGTGCCGTATATATCGTCGGAAATACTTGTTTTAATATAATTTGTACTTAACATGTCTGCGATGGTACGTGCCTTTTTTAAATCGGGCGATGCAATAGTTAAATACGATAATCTTTCCAGTGCCACCTCTTCGGCATGGCATGGGCCTGATAAAACGGCAAATGATTCTAAAGGAACATTGAAACACTGATTAAAATATTCACCAATAATAAGGTTTTCATCAGGAACCATTCCTTTAATTGCAGATATTACTATCTTTTTTTCTAAATCGACATTTAATTTATTTAGTGCATCTTTAAGAAATGCTGAAGGTATTGCAAATACTAAATAATCAGATTCTTCAATAGCTTTACTTATATCATTAAAAAGAACTATTTTATTTGTGTCGAGAGTAACAGAGCTTAAATAGAAATTGTTGTGCTTATGTTGTTTTATAAATTTAATTTTTTCTTTACTTCTCATATACCAGTTGATACCATCAACATTTTCGAGAAGCATTTTTATGATAGCTGTTGCCCAGCTACCTCCACCTAAAACAGCAATTTTCGGGTTTTTACTCATTCATTTTATTTTATATTTTCAATCCAGGCTTTTATGTCGTCGAGACTGGGATTCTGTAAGTCTAATTTAAATTTTTTATTAGCACCGCACAATTTTTGATGCAAAGCCCCCGGATTTATATCTTTCATATTTTGAACCGTAAGGTAACCTGCCTTTTGAATTACAGGAACCCATTCTTCTCCAATGCCAAGTTCAGTGTAGTTTGATACCTCATCTTTTTGCGCTTTCTTTTCAGGGCGCATTTGAGGGAAAAATAATACATCCTGAATCGAAGGCGAATTAGTCATAATCATTGCTAACCTGTCGATTCCAATTCCCAAGCCGGATGTAGGAGGCATACCATATTCAATAGCTCCCAAAAAATCTTCATCAAGAACCATTGCTTCTTCATCACCGCGTTTCCCTAACATCAATTGTTGTTCGAATCTTTCTCTTTGGTCAATAGGGTCGTTTAGCTCCGAATATGCGTTACATATCTCTTTTCCATTACAAATAGCTTCAAAACGCTCAACTAAGCCATCGGTACTACGGTGTTTTTTAGCCAGTGGGGACATTTCAATAGGGTAGTCGGTAATAAATGTTGGTTGTATTAATTTTGATTCGCACATTTCACCAAATATCTCATCAATTAGCTTCCCTTTGCCCATGGTATCATCAACATCAATTTTTAACTTTTTAGCTGTTTCGAAAAGTTCTTTTTCATCCATACCTGAAATATCCACACCCGTAAACTCTTTAATAGCCTCAAACATTGTATATCGCTTCCAGGGGCGTTTAAAATTTATTTTATTTTCGCCAACTTTTACTTCGGTAGTGCCATGAAGGCTTAATGCAATTTTCTCAACCATTTCTTCAACCAGCTCCATCATCCAGTTATAATCTTTATAAGCTACGTAAAGTTCCATTTGTGTAAATTCAGGATTGTGAAACCTGCTCATACCCTCATTTCGGAAATCTTTGGCAAACTCATAAACACCATCAAAACCTCCAACAATCAACCTTTTTAAATAAAGCTCATTAGCAATCCTAAGGTATAAAGTTTGATCTAATGTATTATGAAAAGTCTTAAAAGGGCGTGCTGCTGCACCACCATACAAGGGCTGAAGTATTGGTGTTTCAACCTCAAGATAATCCTTCGAATTTAAAAACTCGCGCATGGAGTTTGTAAGCTTTGTTCTTTTCACAAAAGCTTCTTTTACATGTGGATTAACAATTAAATCCAAGTGACGTTGCCGATATCGCTGTTCAGGGTCAGAAAAAGCATCATAAGTTTTTCCATCTTTTTCTTTAACAATAGGCAATGGTTTTATCGATTTACTTAAAACTGTAAACTCGGTAACATTAATAGAAGTTTCTCCAACTTGCGTTATAAAAACATTCCCTTTAACTCCTATTATATCACCAATATCTAAAAGTTTCTTAAAAACAGTATTGTATAGTGTCTTATCCTCTCCTGAACAAATATTATCACGCTTAAAATAAACTTGTATTTTACCTTTGTCATCTTGTAATTCTACAAATGAAGCACTTCCCATAATTCTCCTGCTCATAATTCTTCCTGCAATACTTATATCCCGGAAATTATTTTTTTCAGAATCGAATTTAGAAAGTATTTCTTCCGATGTTGCATTTACTTCGTATTTTGCAGCAGGATATGGATTTATCCCTAATTTTCTCAACTCCTCTAACGATTGCCTTCGAATAATCTCTTGTTCGCTTAACTCTAAATTTATCATAAAACTTTAAATATTAACTTACTTATTGAGCGTACAAAGATAAAATTAAATAATAAAATAATTGGGTTTAATAGTTTATATGATGAAGTAATTTAATGAAGCGTAATATTTTTTTGAAACGTGTGTTAATGATTTATTGTTTGAGTTTTCGCAGAGACAAAAACATAATATAATTTTTATTTTGATGTTAATTAGTTACTAACTAACTCTTAATGATTATCCGTATTAACCCTAATTTTATAGATTGCACTTGACTTCTGAGCAAGCAGGACAAAACACCAGCCGGCAGGTCAGAACACATACGCCAACGCTCATATAAATAGTCATTAATTATAATAAAGTACTACTTTACAGACAGGATGTTCCCGAAGAAAAAGAATAATTGACATTGTTTTTTGGACAGCTTCTTATTTTCTGAAATATTCCCCCCTTTTTTTATCTTCCATTGGTTGTTTGAAACTCTCCAACGCTAGCAGAGCATTTCCTGATTATCATTACAAATTTATTTGGCTTTTTCCTTTAGTCTTTTATCTTTAAACATGAAATTTGAAACCTTTTACTTTTTCCTTTTATCTTTTTACTTTTATCTTGAAATTTACCGTTTATTACATCAAACCTGCATTTCATTACATCAAACCTACCGTTTATTACATTGCCCAAAATTTTTCGGATATTCTGCTTACATTTATCTCAGAATAGAAATTTGTGTTGAGTTTGTGTTAAGTTTTCAGCTAATTATGAGAAAAATCACCTTATTTTAATTTAGACAGTTTATAAATTAGAAGTTT